>CALXGL010000175.1 GCA_944387825.1 uncultured Oscillospiraceae bacterium
CAGATGGCCGCGGCCGGGACGCCGCTCCTGGGCGACGGCAAGTACGGCGACGGCAGGCGCAACCGCGCCCTCGGCGAGGAGGGCCAGCTGCTGTACTCCTACCGCGTGGACTTCGCCTTCAGCTCCGGCGCCGGCGCTCTGGATTACCTCGCCGGGGCCAGCTTCAGGGTCGCGCGCGTCGGCTTCGCGGACAAATATTTCCCGGGAGTCAAGTTTTGATTGACAAAGCCGCGCGTACATTGTATTATTCAGTTGTAATCTGTCAGAGAGCCTCCTCTCAGGCGGCAGGGTTATTATGTGTTAGGAGCCGTAATCATCCGTGCCATCTGAGAGGGGGCTTTCCAATTGTGCGTCCGCGCAATCGGAAAGCCTCTGATTTTTGAGCGCAAATTTTCTTTTGGGTGGGAGGTTATAATGTCCAAAGAACTCATACGGCTGGTAAATTGCCGGATGGACTTTGACGGCGAGACCGTCCTTGACTCGATCAACATCTATTTCAACGACAGTGAATTCCTCACACTGCTGGGTCCTTCGGGCTGCGGCAAGACGACCACCCTGCGCATTATCGGCGGCTTTTTGCAGCCGACAAGCGGCGACGTGCTCTTCGACGGTGTGAGGATAAATGATGTCCCGCCGCACAAGCGGCGCGTCAACACGGTGTTCCAGAAGTACGCGCTCTTCCCGCACCTGAACGTGTACGAGAACATCGCCTTCGGCCTGCGCATAGCCAAGGTCCCCGCCAGGGAGATCGACGCGCGCGTCACGGAGATGCTGGAGATTGTCTCCCTGAAGGGCTTTGAAAAGCGCAAGCCCGACCAGCTCTCCGGCGGCCAGCAGCAGCGCGTCGCGATCGCCCGCGCGCTGGTGAACCGGCCGAAGGTCCTGCTGCTGGACGAGCCGCTCGGCGCGCTCGACCTCAGGCTGCGCAAGGATATGCAGAACGAGCTGAAGCGCATACAGCAGCAGCTGGGCATCACATTTATATATGTAACGCACGACCAGGAGGAGGCGCTCGCGATGAGCGACACCGTGGTCGTCATGGACCGCGGGCGCATCCAGCAGATAGGCACGCCCGAGGGGATATATAACGAGCCGAAGAACGCCTTCGTCGCGGACTTCATCGGCGAGAGCAACATCCTCGACGGGATAATGAGGCAGGACTACGTGGTCGAGTTCTTCGGCCGCAAGTTCCGCTGCCTGGACAAGGGCTTCGCGCCCAACGAGCCGGTGGACGTCGTCATCCGGCCCGAGGACGTGGACATAGTCCCCGCCGACAGCGGCCACCTCTGCGGCACGGTGACAAGCGTCACCTTCAAGGGCGTCCACTACGACACGATTGTGGACTTCAAGGGCTTCAAGTGGCTGATCCAGACCACCGACCTGCACCAGCCCGGGGAGTACATCGGCATAAGGCTGACGCCGGACGACATACACGTCATGCGCAAGAGCGAGTACTCCGGGATGTTCGGCGACTACAGCTCCTACAGCGCCGAGTACGACGAGATAAACGACCCCGACGCGGTCATTGGAGGGGAGGAGACCCCCGAGGAGGCGCTCAATGAAGAGTAAGTTCCTCGCCGGGCCGTACATCGCCTGGATGGCCATCTTCACGATAGTGCCGCTGGCGATGGGCGCCTACTTCGCCTTCACGGACAACTCCGGGGCCTTCACCTTCGACAACTTCGTCAACGCCTCGGAATACCTGCCGATCTTCCTGCGCTCGATATGGTACGCCCTGGCCGCCTGCGTCATCTGCCTCATCGTCGGCTATCCCGTGGCCTATGTGATAGCGCGCTCCACGGTCAATATGCAGCGCGTGCTCTACCTGCTGGTCACGCTGCCGATGTGCATGAGCTTTCTGCTGCGCACCCTCGCGCTGGTGAGCCTGGTGCGCGACACGGGCATAATCAACAGCTTCCTCGGCATCTTCGGCATAGGCCCGCTGCCGCTTATCAGAAGCTCGGGCAGCGTCATCATGGGCATGGTGTACAACTACCTGCCCTACATGATAATGCCGCTCTACACGGTCATAGTCAAGCTCGACCCGCGGCTCATCGAGGCCGCGCAGGACCTCGGCTGCGACAATGTGCAGACCTTCCGCCGCGTCGTCCTGCCGCTATCCGTGCCGGGCATAGTCTCCGGCATCACGATGGTCTTTGTCCCCGCGGTCAGCACCTTCTACATCTCGCAGAAGCTCGGCGCGACGGACAACATCATGGTCGGCGACATCATCGAGCGCCAGTTCAAAGGCTCGCTCAACCGCAACCTCGGCGCGGCGATGAGCCTTATCCTCATGCTGCTCGTGTTCGTCTCAATAGGCCTCATGAACCGCTTCACGGACGACAGCGAGGAGGTGGCCACCATATGAAACGCCTCGGCAAGGTCTGGACGGCCATAGTGCTGCTCTTCCTCTACGCGCCGATGATCGTGCTCTTCGTCGGCTCCTTCAACGACGGGCGCGATTTGAGCGAGTTCGAGGGCTTCACCTTTGACAACTACCTCGACTTCTTCGCGGACAGCGACTCGCTGCGCCTGCTTGCGAACTCCCTCATCCTCGCCGTGACCAGCGCCGTCATCGCGACCGCGCTCGGCACGCTCGCCACGCTGGGCATACACGCCATGCGCGGGAGGATGCGCCGGGCCGTCATGTCGCTGACGAACATCCCGCTGGTGAACCCGGAGATAGTCACCGGCATAAGCCTCTCGTTGCTCTTCGTCTTTGTCGGGCGCAGTATCCTGGGTACGGAGAACGTGCTGGGCTTCGGCACGCTGCTGATCGCCCACGTCACCTTCTGCCTGCCCTATGTGCTACTCTCCGTCATGCCCAAGCTGCGGCAGACGGACCCCTCGCTCATGGACGCGGCGCTCGACCTCGGCTGCACGCCGCTCAAGGGCTTCTTCAAGGTCATGCTCCCTCAGCTCATGCCCGGCATCATAGCCGGGGCGATAATGTCCTTCACCATGAGCCTCGACGACTTCGTCATAAGCTACTTCACCTACTCGTCGGATTTCTCGACCCTGCCCGTCGAGATATACGCCATAGTGCGCAAGCCCGTGCCGCCGATGTACTACGCCATGTTCACGCTGATGTTCTTCCTCATACTCATAGTCATGATAGGCATGAACATAGTCCAGGCGCGCGACGAAAAGAGGCAGCAGCGCAAGCAGCTCAAGAGCGCGTAGGCGCCTTGAATAGAAAAATCATTCCAGGGGGACTGAAAAAATGAAGAAAAAGGTCGTATCCATTGTACTTGTCCTGGCCCTCGCCGCGGGTTTGCTGGCCCTGACGGGCTGCGGCGGCGAGGCCAAAACCAAGCTCCACGTCTACAACTGGGGCGTCAACACCGCCGACGGCACCGACGACTACATTGATGTCATCAAGCTCTTCGAAGAGGCCTATCCCGAAATCGACGTCGTCTACGACACCTTTGACAGCAACGAGGCTCTGTACACCCGCCTCGCCGGCGGCGGCGTCAGCTACGACGTCATAATCCCCTCGGACTACATGATAGCCCGCATGATACGCGAGGATATGCTCCTCCCGCTCAACTTCGACAACATCCCCAATTATGAGCTGGTGGACGACACCTTCAAGAACCAGAGCTACGACCCCGACAACGAGTACTCCGTCCCCTACACCTGGGGTACTGTCGGCGTTATATACAACACCAAGTACGTCGACGAGGCCGACATCGGCGGCTGGGACCTCCTCTGGAACGAGAAGTACGCCGGCAAGATAGTCATGATCGACAACCCGCGCGACGCCTTCGCCATCGCCGAGGGCGTGCTCGGTTACAGCCTCAACACCGAGGATACCGCCGAGATAGAGGCCGCCGCCGACCTGCTGCGCGAGCAGCTGCCCGTTCTCCAGTCCTACCAGATGGACGACATGTATAACCTCATGGAGAACGAGGAGGCCTGGATCGCCCCCTACTACGCCGGCGACGCCATGATGATGATAGACTCCAATCCCGACCTCGCCTTCTACCTGCCCGAGGAGGAGACCTTCAACGTCTTTATCGACGCG
>CALXGL010000176.1 GCA_944387825.1 uncultured Oscillospiraceae bacterium
CCAGCTCGTCGGCGCGCTGCGGCTCGAGGCCGAAGGCGAGGTCGCTGCGCGCGATACGCTCGCTGGCGCGCTCCAGCTCGACTATCGGCCCGCGCAGGCGGCGACGCCAGAAGGCGACGGCGCAGAGTATAAGCCCGCCGAGGTAGCAGATGGGGAGGCTGGCAGCCTGCAATACGGTCGTGAAGCGGTCCCAGAATCTGTCCGCGCTGCTGTATTCGGGCCAGATGAACAGCGAATACTGCCCGTCATCGCCGATACCTATCTGTACGTCTCCGTCGCCGTAGGCCACTTCGCCTCGCTCTATGATTTCGTTGCCGGGGCCGTAGACTATGTATACCTGGCTTCCGGCGGTGCTCACGTACAGGCTGTGATGCCCACCCTCGGGTACGGGGATCTCCTGCGCCTCCGCCTTGTACTTGAAGAGGAGGTTTACCCGGTACTCGTCGAGGAGGTTGATGGTGACGGAGCAGACGATGGTGGCCAGCACGGCGGCTATGAGCACGTACCAGATAAAGGCCGTGCGCAGGGACATGTTGCGCCAGAGGCGGCGGGCCTCGGTCCGCCGCTGTCTTGCCCGTTCACGGGCAAGACGAAAGCGCTTACTCACTTCGCCCACTTGTAGCCCACTCCCCAGACCGTCTCGATATACTGTTTCTGCGCCCCGGCGGCGGCCAGCTTGGCGCGGATGCGGCGGATGTGCTCGGCTATGACCGAGCTGTCGCCCTCGCCGTCTATGCCCCAAATGGCGTCGTACATGCGCTCGCGGTCGAAGACCAGGCCGGGGTTCTGCGAGAGGAACTCTATGATGTCGAATTCGCGCCGGGCGAAGGGTATGCTCTTGCCGTTATAGGTCACGCTGCGGTCGGAGTAGTTGACCGCGAGCGCCCCGTCAAAGCGCACCTCGCTCGCCGTCATGTGGCGCCGCTCGCGCCGGAGATGCGCGTCCACGCGCGCGGCCAGCTCGCTGGGTGAGAAGGGCTTGACCACATAGTCGTCCGCCCCGGCGGCGAAGCCGCGGAGCTTGTCGCCCTCCTCCACCCGCGCGGTGAGGAAGATTATCGGGCAGGAGACGTGCGAGCGTATCAGCCGGCAGACCTCCAGCCCGTCCAGGTCGGGCATGCCGACGTCGAGCAGTATGAGGTCGGGCCTGGTCCCCGCCGCGTGCACGGCCTCCGCGCCGGAATAGGCAGGGATGACCTCGTAGCCGCGTTCGCGGAAGAAGCGCGCGAGCATATCGGTGATGTCGCGCTCGTCGTCGGCTATGAGTATGCGGTCAGCCATCTTTTCGCTCCTCCTTTTCACGCTTTTCCGCCTCGTGCCGGGCGTGCACGGCGCAGATGCGGCGGTAGATAAGCAGGCCTATGCCGCTTATGAGCAGCGTTACGGCGAAGGCGGCTATCGCAAAGGCGTAGTTCTGCCCGCCGAGCGCCCCGCCGCCGACGGTGCTGGTGACAACCGAGGGTATGCGCGCCACAGAGGTGATAAAGAGCCAGGCCCTGGGGCTCAGACCCACTATGGGCGCGAGATATCCCAGCAAATCCTTGGGCGTGCCGGGGATGAACATCAGGAGGAACATCAGCGTGTCGCGCTTTTTGGCGGTGTTCAGGAAGCGCAGCTGTTCTATCTTCTCGACGGGGAAGAAAATCTCGACAGCCTTTATGCCGAAGCGCCGCACGAAGAAATAGACCGCCATGCTGCCGATAACCGTGCCCAGCATGCACAGGAGCGTGCCCTCGACAGCGCCGAAGGCGTAGCCCGCGCCAATCTCCACAGGCTCGCCGGGAATTATCGCTATCACGACCTGGAGAACCTGGATGCCGAGGAAGTACAGCCTGCCCAGGGGGCCAGCGGAATCCACCCAGGCCCTGAATTTTTCGGGCTCGCGCACGTATTCAACCAGCGGACGGCCGACGAACCACGCTATCAGCAGCGTGACGATTACAAAGACGGCTATGGACGACGCGGCTATTATCTTTTTTGCCCGTTCACTGAGCTCGGGCCGGGAACGATCAGACATTTCAGAACCCTTTCGTAAAAATGGTATTGTGACAATCATACCTAAATATGCGGCTTTTCGCAACCAGTAATACTCCGGCGGCATCAACTTTCTATCCACTAAAACAAAATTTTTTGCGAATCAGGTCAAAAGCTTGTAATCCGGGCAAAAAAGTGATATCATAACTCCTATCTACAATCGCGGGATTGTACGTATACAAAGCGGCCCGCCCTGCTCTGGCGCCGGCCGTAAAGAAGAGGAGGAGCAATATGAAACTCAGGATTTCCAAACGCATGACCAAGCCCGACTTTCAGGGGGATTTTACCGCGCGCATACTTGCCGCTGCCGGTGATCCGTCCATTATATCCTTTGCCGGCGGCCTGCCTAACCCCGATTCCTTCCCCGTAAAGGAGATGGAGGCCGCGGTGACCAAGGTCCTCGAGCGGGACGGCGTGCGTGCCCTTCAGTACAGCAATACCGAGGGATATGCGCCTCTTCGCAAGTTCATCTCCGACCGCTACGCCTCCCAGGGCATCAGCTACGCCCCGGAGAACATCATCATCACCAACGGTTCCCAGCAGGCCCTCGACATGGTCTCCGCCTGCCTCATAGACCCGGACGACGAGATAGTCGTCGAGCGCCCGAGCTATCTGGCCGCGCTGCAGACCTTCCACCTCTACGACCCGAAGGTCCTCTCCGTCGACCTCAACGAGGACGGTATCGACTGTGAGCAGCTCGAAAAGACCCTCAGCGAGCACGACCCCAAGTTCATCTACGTCATCCCGAACTTCCAGAACCCGACCGGCCTCACCTACACCCAGGCCGTCCGTGAGCGCGCCGCCGAGATACTGAAGAAGTCCGGCGTCCCCGTTATCGAGGACAACCCCTACGGCGAGCTGCGCTTCCGCGGCGAGGGCGGCAAGACCTTTGCCGAGCTGCTCGGCGAGCAGGTCTGCGAGATGGGCACCTTCTCCAAGATAGTCGCGCCCGGCATGCGTATCGGCTGGATTGCCTGCAAGAACCCCGAGCTCTACGCCAAGCTGCTGGCCTACAAGTCCACCATGGACCTCCACACCAACATCTTCGGCCAGATGGTCCTCGCCGAGTACCTGCGCGACAACGGCCTCGACGCCCAGATTGAGAAGATAAAGAAGATGGACGGCGAGAAGGCCGAGAAGATGATGGAGTGCATGGCCAAGGATTTCCCCGAGGGCGTCACCTTCACCAAGCCCGAGGGCGGCATGTTCATCTGGGCGACCCTGCCCGAGGGCCTCGCGGCCGTGGACGTCATGGAGTACGCCGCCAAGCGCGGCGTGGCCGTCTGCCCCGGCGACCCCTTCTATGAGGAGGACCGCAACGTCCGCACCATGCGCATCAACTACTCCAACAGCTCCGATGAGAAGATTGAAAAGGGCATCAAGATTCTCGGCGACGCCCTCCGCGAGCTGCTCAGCAAATAAAGTCCCGAATATGAGCCGGCGGGCCTGCCCCGCCGGCTTTTGCAGCGAAAAAGGCGCCCGCAGGGCGCCTTTTTTCACATCAGCGGCGCGAGCACGCGCAGCAGGCTCTGGCCCAGGCGGATATACCAGGGCCGCCGGTAGATTTCCGGGGTTATCTCTTCGCTCTTTCCGAGCGCGTCCAGAAATGCGGACTTCATGTCCGCAACGGCGCTGGAGCGGTACATCCAGACCGCGCACTCATGGTGCAGAAAGAGGCTGCGGTAATCCAAATTTATTGTGCCGCATACGCCGTAAACGTCGTCGCAGACAAAGGTTTTGGAGTGGATAAAGCCCGGAGTATACTCGTATATGCGCACGCCGGCGCGCAGGAGCGGGGCGTAATAGCTGCGCGTGACCAGGTGGACGTACCACTTGTCGGGAATGTGCGGGCAGATGAGCCGCACGTCCACGCCGCATTTCGCCGCGCTGGCCAGGGCGTTCATTATCTCGTTGTCCACTACGAGGTAGGGCGTGCAGATGTAGACGTACTTCTTCGCGCGGGACACCATGTTTATATACACAGTCTCGCCCACGGGCTCGTCGTCGCTGGGGGAATCGCAGTACGGCTGGACAAAGCCGTCGTCGGCTATGCCGTCGAGGGCCTCGGCGGTCGGGCGGAAGTCTACGGGGTCGTCCCGCTCGCGGCGGATGTAGTCCCACATGGAGAGGAACATGAGCGTAAAGGAGTAGGCCGCGCGCCCGCGCACCTTTACTCCGCAGTCAAGCCAGTGGCCGAAGCGTTCGCGCCTGTTGATGTACTCGTCGGCGAGGTTCACGCCGCCGGTGAAGGCGGTAATGCCGTCGATGCAGCATATTTTGCGATGGTCCCGGTTGTTGAGCGTGCCGGTTGGGACGGGCTGAAAACGGTGGAAGGTGCAGCAGCGTATACCCAGGGCCTCCATGCGCTTCGGATAGTCGCGCGGCAGGCGCATGATGCAGGCCATGTCATCATATATGAGGCGCACATCGACGCCGAGGGCCGCCTTGCGCTTGAGCACCTCCAGTATGCCGTCCCACATTTCGCCCGGCTCTATGATGAAGAACTCCATGAAGATGTACTTTTCCGCCTTCTCGAGCTCCTCGAGCATGGCGGGGAACATGACGTCGCCGAGAGGGTAATAGGTGGTCTCCGTCTGCGTGAAGCCGGGGGAGGCCGCGTGCGTCTCGAGATACTCCGACTGCAGGAAGGCGTCCGGGTCGGTCAGGGTTTCTGCGGTGCGCCCGGTCAGCAGGGGAGCCATGGCGTCTCTGTAGCGCAGCAGCATGCCGTTTATCTTTTCCTTGAGCCGTTCCGGCGTGCGCTTTTTGCCAAAGAGGAAATAGAGAGGGATGCCGAACAGAGGCAGGAAGACTATGGGCAGAATCCAGGCAATCTTAAAGGCCGAGGAGCCGTCCTGATTGACAATGTAAAGCACGGCGATTACCGAGAGCACGGTGAAGATGGTCTGAACCTGCGCATATCGGTCGCGAAAATAGTACAGCGTAGCCACCATTACGGCAATCTGCAGAACAATGAATACCCCGCCGAAGAACAGGCGGGAAAAGAGAAGCTTGAAGAGCTTCTTCACGCCGGACACCTCCTTTTCCGGTAATGCCGGCGAAAAACCGGATTTCTTTTAACGTTTTTATTATAGCAGAGTATTTTGCGCTTGTCGATACTTGCGAACGGCGCGCCGATGTGTAATAATATAGGTAATAAGCCGCACGGGAGAGAGCGCGCGGCGCGATTTCAAGGAGGACAGCAATGGATTACATAAGCGAATACAAAAGCAAGCTGCGCACTGCCGGCGAGGCCGCTGCGCTTGTAAAAAGCGGGGACTGGGTCGAATACGGCACGGGCGTGACCTTCCCCACGCTCTGCGACGCCGCGCTCGCAAAGAGGCGCGACGAGCTCACGGACGTCAAAATTCGCGGCATGCTCTGCTACGGGCCCATCCAGGCCGTGGAGTGCGACCCCGAGCAGAAGCACTTCACCTATAACTCCTGGCACCTGACGGGCTATGACCGCAAACTGGCCGACCGCGGCCTTTGCTATTACCAGCCCATGCTTTACCGCAACCTGCGCTGGTACTATGACAACTTCCTGCACATCAACGTCGCTTTCATCGGCGCCGCGCCGATGGATAAGCACGGCTACTTCAACCTCTCCATTGCCACGGGCAACTCGCGCGCGTACATAGACAACGCCGATGTGGTCGTGATTGAGGTGCTTGAGAACCTGCCGCACGCCTTCGGCGGCCAGGAGGAGAGCGTGCATATCTCCGAGGTGGATATGGTGGTCGAGGGCGAGCACGGCCAGACCATTCAGCTGCCCAGCAAGGCCCCCGGCGAGGTGGACGCCAAAATAGCGGCGAATGTCATACCCTACCTTTGCGACGGCGCGACGATACAGCTCGGCATCGGCGGCGTGCCCGACGCCCTGGGCATGATGATTGCCGAGAGCGACCTCAAGGGCCTCGGCATGCATACCGAGTTCGCAACCGACGCCTTCTACAAGCTTTTCGCCGCCGGCAAGATAACGAACCGCCGTAAGAACATAGACCGCAACAAGGCCGTGTTCGGCATAGCCGCCGGTACGCAGGACCTCTACGACTGGATAGACTGCAACCCGGGCGTGGCCGCTTACCCGATAAGCTATGTCAACGACCCGGACGTGATTGCCCAGCTGGACAACTTCATCTCGCTCAACAGCTGCGTCGGGATAGACCTCTACGGCCAGGTGAGCTCTGAGAGCTCCGGCACCCGCCAGATAAGCGGCACCGGCGGCCAGGTGGACTTCCTCACCGGCGCCACCAAGAGCAGGGGCGGCAAGGCCTTTATCTGCATGTCCAGCACCTTCAAGGCCAAGGACGGCACGGTCAAGAGCCGCATTTCCCCCTACTTCAACGCCGGCGACATAGTCACCAGCCCGCGCAGCCAGGCCTTCTATATCGCCACCGAGAACGGCGTTGTGAACCTCGCCGGAGCCAGCACCTGGGAGAGGGCCGAGAAGATAATCTCCGTCGCCGCCCCCGAATTCCGCGACGAGCTCATAAAAGCCGCCGACGCCCAGCGCATCTGGCGCAGGAGCAACAAGGTGTGAGGATTTGTCCCCGCTGCGGGACAAGCCCGAAGCGATGGGCTGAGAATCAACCCCGGCAGCGCCGGGCCATGACGCGAAAGTACGCCGCCTGTCATATTGACAGGCGGCGGTTTTTTACTCGGAATAGTATATGAGCATGCTCAGCCAGGCGGTGGACTCTCCGGTGTTGCGGTATGAGTGTTCCCTGTCCGCGGGAAAGCGCAGCGAGTCGCCCTCGTTCAAGGCGAAGCACCCGTCCCCGGCGCGTATCTCCACGCTGCCGGAAAACACGGTGACATATTCCTCCGTTCCGGCCATGTGCGGCTGCGCCTCCAGGCCGCCGCGAGGCTCTATGCGTATGCGGTAAGTCTCAAAATGCCTGTCGTCCTGGAAGGGAAAGGCCGGATAGTTGAAATACCGCCCGCTGTCCTCGACCAGCGGCTCCACCCCCTCTGCGCGTATCAGCAGCGGCGCGCCAGGCCCCTCCTCCATCAGGCTTGTGAAAGACACCCTGTAGCCGTTGGCTATCTTCCAGAGCACGGATATGGTGGGGTTTACTTCGCCCTTTTCAATTTGGGCCAACATGCTGCGTGAAACGCCCGTCCGCTGAGCCGCGGCGTCCAGTGTCAGCTTTTTGCGCTCTCGTATGGTCTTGATGTTGGCGCCGATAGTCTTTTGCAAATCCATGGCCGCACCTCTTGACAATATAATGGACTAATAGTATAATATACAAGAATTCCAATATATCGGATTTTATGTTCATTATACCATCGACCATCAAGGAGGTCAACATGTTCAGCTGGCTGAATTTCCTCTCTTACGCCGTGGCAACGGCCGCGACGCCTGGACCAAACAATCTCATGAGCCTGTCCAACGCGGGGCGGTTGGGCTTCAGGCGTGCCTTTCCTTTCAACCTTGGCATCTGGGCAGGGTTCACGGTTGTTATGCTGCTCTGCACGGCCTTCTGCGGCGCGCTCTCGGAGCTTGTTCCGCGCATAAGGATGCCGATGCTGGCCGTCGGTGCGGCGTACATGCTCTACCTGGCCTGGAAGACCTTCAGGAGCCCGCCTGTAACGGACGGGGGCGGACAGGCAAAAAGCGGCTTCCTCTCCGGTCTGACGCTGCAGTTCGTGAACCCGAAGATATATATCTACTGCTTAGTGTCCATGGAGGCTTATATCCTGCCATTCTATCAGGGACGGTGGACGGCCCTCGCCGGGTTTGCCTTTCTGCTGGCCTTCATAGGCTTTGTTTTCACACTCTGCTGGGCGCTTTTCGGCTCGGTTTTCAAGCTGCTCTTTTCCGAATATGCCCGCGCGACAAATACCATAATGGCGCTGCTGCTTGTGTATTGCGCGGTATCCCTGTTCCTTTAACCCAGCCGGCGCCGGCGGCTTGAGCTGCGCTGAAATACGCATGACGCCTGGGAACGGGTACAATAAAACTATTGCCGGCGTAAGGCCGCATCGGGCCAAACGCCGGCAAAGGCTATTTTATTCGGAGGCGGCTTTTAGAAGCCGTACAGGCGTCAATTCACCACATTCACCGGCTTGCCGGCGAGGAAGGCTCTTATGTTTTCGGCCGTGCAGTCCATTATGCGCCGGCGGCTCTCTTTGGGCGCCCAGGAGATGTGCGGGGTTATGAAGCAGTTTTTGGCCTTCAGCAGCGGGTTGTCGCCGCGTATGGGCTCGGTGGAGACCACGTCGAGGCCGGCGGCGTACACCTTGCCGGAGTTGAGCGCGTCGGCAAGCGCCTGCTCGTCTATGAGCGGGCCGCGGGAGTTGTTGAGCAGAATGACGCCGTCCTTCATTTTGGCTATGTTCTCGCGGCTGATTATCCCCTGCGTGGAGGGGAAGAGCGGGCAGTGCAGCGCAATCACGTCGGAGCGCGCGAGCAGCTCGTCGAGCTCCACGTATTCGGCTATCTCGCGGCCCGCGTCGGTGGGACGGCTGCCCGCGGCGAGTATCTTCATGCCCATGGCTTTGGCAATCCTGCCCGTCTGCTGGCCTATGCGGCCGAAGCCGATTATGCCCATGGTCTTGCCGTCAAGCTCTATGAGCGGGTAGTCCCAATAGCACCAGTCGGCGCAGCTTTCCCAGCGCCCGGCGTGCACCGTCTCGCTGTGATGGGCGACGTGGTGGCAGATTTCGAGCAGCATGGCTATCGCAAACTGCGCCACGGCCGCCGTGCCGTAGGCGGGGACGTTGCTGACGGGGATGCCGCGTGAGCGCGCCGCGGCGACGTCTACTATGTTGTAGCCCGTCGCGAGGACGCTGATGTATTTGACGTTGGGGTTGCGCTCAAGCGCGGCCGCGCTGACGGGCGTCTTGTTCGTGAGCAGGATGTCCGCGTTGTCTATGCGCGAGGCTATCTCGTCCTCGTCCGTGAGGCTTGTGCGGTCGTATATGGTCAGCTCGCCGAGCCCTTCAAGCTCCGCCCAGCTCAGGTCGCCGGGGTTTTCGGTGTATCCGTCCAGTATGACTATCTTCATTTGCTGTCTCCTTTCGTTTACATGCCGGCAGACTTGAGCAGCCGAAGTATATTCTCCGCCGCGAACACAAGGTTTTCCTCGCTGTGCGGCTTGAGCAGTTCAAAATCCTGCGGAAGGCGGTTTATGGCGAACACGGCCGTCACGCCCTCGGCCCAGGCGGCCTCCGCACCGTAATCCGCGCCGCCCACCAGGGCGATTACGCGCTTGCTCTGAGCGGCGGCGCGGCGGGCCACGCCTATAACCACCTTGCCGCCCAGACTCTGGGAATCCAGCTTGCCCTCTCCGGTTATTACGGCGTCCGCGTCCGCTATGGCCTCGTCGAAGCCCACGACGTCGAGCACCGTCTCTATCCCGGCGCGCAGCCGCGCGCCGAAGAGGGCGGCCATTCCGGCCCCCATGGCGCCCGCCGCGCCCGCGCCGGGCAGCTTTTCCACGTCGGCGTGCACGTCGCGGCGCAGAAGCTCCGCAAGATGCCGCAGCCCGGCGTCCAGGCTCTCTACCATGGCGGGGTCTGCGCCCTTCTGCGGGCCGAAAACATATGCCGCGCCGTTCGGGCCGGTCATCGGATTGTCTATGTCGCACATGGCGGTTATCTCAAGGGCGCGCAGCGCCCCGTCAAGGCCGGAGGCGTCTATGCGCGCTATGTCCCCGAGCGTGCCGCCGGTGGGGACGAAGCTCTCGCCCGCGGCGTTATAAAAGCGGACGCCCGCGGCGGCCGCGGCGCCGCAGCCGCCGTCGTTCGTGGCGCTGCCGCCGAGGCCGAGTATAATCCGCTTCGCGCCGCGCCGCGCCGCGTCGAGCAGCAGCTCGCCCACGCCGAAGGTCGTCGTGGCGCCCGGATCCCGACGCTCGCCGACCATGGGCAGTCCCGCGGCGGCGGCCATCTCTATGACGGCGGTGCCGCCGCCGTCAAGCAGGCCGGAAAAGCTCGCGCAGCGCTCAAACCACGGCCCCGTGACTTCGAGGCTCACGCGCTCGCCGCCCACGGCGGCGAGAAAGGCGTCCACGCTGCCCTCTCCGCCGTCCGCGACGGGTATGCTGCGCACCTCGCAGCCGGGGAATATGCGCTGCGCGCAGCCGCTCACGAGCTCGCATATGCGCGCCGACGAGAGCGTGCCCTTGAAAGAGTCGGGTATGATTACAAGTTTTTTCATAGTTTATCACCGATTTCGAACAGTACATGCGCGATTGTCCAGGCATTAGCCAAAAACCAACGTTGGACAATAACTCCGCCCATACGCCGCTTCAGACACGGCGGCCGGATATATTCTAGCAGATGCGGACGGCATCAGTCAATACGCTCGGGCGCGGCGCGCACACCGGCGCGGCGGGGACTATAAACATCCGCGCGAACCCATTTCCGGCATCACATCTGCTCAGACGGCCCGCGAGGGCGCTTTGTTCAGATAGATAAGGTCCCACCTTACGGAATAAGGCGGGACCTTGCTCATGCGGCTTGACTTATCACACCACGCCCTGGGCCATCATGGCGGCGGCGACTTTGAGGAAGCCGGCCACGTTCGCGCCGACCATGAGGTCGCCGGGCTTGCCGACCTCGACGCTGGCGTCGTAGGCGGCGTGGAAGATGTTGTTCATGATGCCCTGAAGCTTCTGGTCAACCTCCTCGAAGCTCCAGGCGAGGCGCATGGAGTTCTGGGTCATCTCCAGGCCGCTGGTGGCGACGCCGCCGGCGTTGCTTGCCTTGCCGGGGCTGTAGAGCAGGCCCGCGCCCTGGACGGCGGCTATGGCCTCGGGGGTCAGCGGCATGTTCGCGCCCTCGAAGACGCCCATGCAGCCGTTGGCGATAAGGGCCTTCGCGCCCTCGAGATCCATCTCGTTCTGCGTGGCGCAGGGCAGGGCTATGTCGCACTTGACGGTCCAGATGCCGTGGCAGCCCTCGTGGTACTCGCTGCCGGGAACCTCGTCGGCGTAGACCTTGATGCGCGCGCGGCGCTTCTGCTTGATGTCCATAATCTTTTTGAGGTCAACGCCGTTCGCGTCGTAGATGTAGCCGTTGGAGTCGCACATGGC
>CALXGL010000177.1 GCA_944387825.1 uncultured Oscillospiraceae bacterium
CAGACAAGCAAGGGACACGGCGGTTAGCAAATCCTCCGCAAAGGAGGTGAGCACATGCCAATTACTTTGACGATACATATCTTCGGATACGTAATCACAATCAGGGTAAAAAAGCAGAATCGCCACCCCGCACGGTGACGATTCTTAGCTTATAGTTAAGTTTCTAACCAACGGGCTAACCGCCGAGAAAGGAGGTTGTGTCCCTTGCGCTTACAGTATACCACGAAGGGCGGTGAGCGTCAATAGCGAATCGTAAAACCACTACCAGCAGCGAAGTTAAGGCCCGTTGGCTAAAAGATAATTACAAGACATATCGTGTCAACTTGAGGTATGACACAGACCAAGAGCTAATCGACTACATGGAGCAACACAAAGACAAAGAGGGCGTTACACCAATTATCCGGGAAGCGCTGCAAAAACTAAAAGACGAGGGGCGTTAAGTCCCTCAACAAAAAACGACATACAAGCTTGTATGTATAATAAACAAACCCTTGACGGGCTGCACTGACAAAGAAAGCCCGGAATCAATCCGGGCTCTTATTATTATCCCTCTCCATGCGCTCATTAATCGCTTGTAATATGTAGGCGCTCACAGATTGCCCGGCGTCGGCTGCTGCTGCACGTATCCGCTCGCCGTCGGCCTTGGGCGCTAATACACTCATGCGGTCATACGCCTGCCGCGTGTAATCGTTGCGATATTGTTCGCCGCGCCGCGCATCCTTGTATGCCATAGCACACACCCCTTTCGGCAAAATTAAGCATCTTGAACAAGATGCGACTAAGAATCTTGTGCAAGATTCCGGTATTGACGTATCTTACACAAGATGCTATGATGTAGTCACAGCAAGGGCGAGAGCCCGAGCGAAGCAAGGCGGGAGGAAGTGAGGAAATGAAATTAAAACGCCTGATTAACCGGCTGATTGATTGGCTCAAGTCTCGCGGCATAAGCGCCGACGACATAGCCGATTGTATCAGCTACATAACAAAGTAAGCTGCCAGCGGTTAGGGCGCTGACAGCTTGCCAAGAGGGCTTTTAGGGCAGTGCCCCGCCTCACTTAATTAACGATATCACAGGCAGGAGAGAAAGTCAAGATTAACCGGAAGCGTTCATTTGGGAATCTTGCCCGTAAAGCCGCGCAAGATAAGAAAAACCCCGTAACCGCAAGGGTTACGGGGTTTCCTTTACTGGCAGGGGAAGAAGGTTTCGAACCCTCGGCCTACGGTTTTGGAGACCGTCGCTCTGCCAACTGAGCTATTCCCCTAAGTCAGCTTGCACATTATACGACATTTACCGTGTGTTGTCAAGGCTTAATTGGCCCTGCGGCGCAGAAACCGGGCGGCCCGGCCGCCCGGTTTAATCCTGGCTGCCGTGCCTGCGCCGGAAGCGGTTGATAACGGGCATCTCGTTCCGCGCGCTGGAGATGTATGAGCGCGCGAACTGCTCGAGGCTCTCAGTGAAGAGAGCGCGCTCCGTCTCGTCGCTCAAAAGGTCGCGCGCGGCCGTAAGAGCCTTGCGTATCTTGCGCTCGGTGAGGTCGGTCAGCGTCCTGGCGCCCGTGCTCTCGAGAGCGTCGAACACAGCGTTTATGAGGTCCTGACGCTGCTGCAGGTCCAGTTTGCCGGCCCAGGAGCGTATGGCCTCGGTGTAGACGCGGGTGCGCAGCGAGAATTCGCCGCAGCGCACGAACTGGCGCCCGAGTACCTGCCAGGTGAAGCCGTTGTGGGCCGCCGTGCCGGTTTTGCAGCTTTCGACTATTTCATAATCCGAATCATTCGTGAGCAGGACGCCTACCAGGGCGTGCTGCGGTATGACCATACGTATCTTGCCGCGTATGCGCCGGTATCCTGGGTCGTCTTTTACGGTGTAGCGGAAGCCGGGACCGTCAAAGTTGTATATATCCAGTATGCGCTCCTGCAGCTCCATGGGCGCGTGCATCGCGGCGAAAACGGCCAGGTTGCCGCCCTTGGAGTGTCCGCCGGTCCTGAGCCGGCCGTCAAAGCGCCAGGCGGCGCGGCGTAGGTATTCTGCCGCGTCCAGCTGCGCGGGCACGGCGTCGCAGGCGCTCATGTTGAAGTCCTCGCGCCAGGCGGCAATGGTGTCGTCCGTGCCGCGGAAAGCGACGTAGTAAGTCCCGTCGGACAGGGAGGCGGTCAGAGCGCAGAACTGCTCTGCGTTTTGGTCGTCCACGTGGTTTATATAGTCGTATATTACGACCTCGCCAAAACGGCGGGAAGCGGCCATTTTCTTGGCCATCGTCACCGTGCCGGGGGCGAGCAGGACGCCGAGGCGCCTGTCCTCGTCGCCATAGCGCTCAAAATACGCCTCCAGCGCGTCGCGGAGGGGCATGGAGCCCTCCTGCGGGACGATGCCGGTGAAGTCCAGGCTCGTGAGCTTGCAGACTATGTATCCGTCTACCTCGTTGAAACCGTCAAAATCAAGCGGGATATCCCCGCGCCAGTCGAGGTAGTCTATAGCGTTCGCCATTACAGCTGCTCTATCGCGTGGCGCATGTAGGGGTTGTATTCGCGCTCTGCCGAAAGGCGGGTGGACATGTCGTGGCCGGGGTAGACGTCGTAATCCCCAGGCAGCTCCGCTATGCGCTTCAGGCTCCGGAGCTCGAGCTTCAAATCCCCGCCGGGGAAATCCGTGCGGCCGCAGGAGCCGCGGAAGAGCGTATCTCCGCTGAAGATGGAGTCGCCGCAGATGAGCGTGACGCCGCCGGGCGTGTGGCCGGGGGTCTCCATAACGCGGAAAACAAGGGCGCCGACCCGGACCTCGTCGCCGTCGGAGTAATAGACCGTGCCCTCTGGGGCCTTGAAGGCGGGGCCGTGCAGCTGCCCGCCCTCCTCTTTTTTGTTTACGTAGAAGACGGCCCCGGTTTCCCTGAGTACCTCGTCAAGCGCTCCGATGTGGTCGAAATGCGCGTGCGTGAGCATGACGGCGGTGCACCTGAGGCGGTTGTCCTCGAGGTAGTCGAGTATCGTGTTGGCCTCGGCGCCCGGGTCTATCACGGCGCATTCAAGCGTGTTCTCGTCGGTGACGACGTAGCAGTTGGTTTCCAGATGGCCTACCGGAAGGGTTTTTATCAGCATGTGGCTTGCCTCCGTTTGCTGCGAATTGTATATCAGAGCTCTGCGGTGTCTATGAGTATGGTGACGGGGCCGTCGTTGACGCTCTCCACGAGCATCTCCGCGCCGAACCGGCCCGTTTCGACCTTGAAGCCGCGCTCACGGCACTCGGCTATGACCTTTTCGTAGAGCGGCACCGCCGTCTCGGGGCGGGCGGCGCGGGTGAAGCCCGGGCGGCGGGACTTGACGTCGGCGTAGAGCGTGAACTGGCTGACTATCAGCAGCTCGGCCCCTGCGTCCCTGGGGCTGACGTTCATCTTGCCCGCCTCGTCCTCGAAGACGCGCAGGCCGCATATCTTGTCCGCGACCTTGACGGCCTGGGCCTCGGCGTCCTCGGCGCTGACGCCGAGCAGGACGAGAAAGCCCTTGCCTATGCTGCCGGCCGTCTCGCCGGCTATGGTGACGGAAGCGGATTTTACTCTGGTTACTACGGCTCTCATGAGCTTGCCCTCCTGATTTCTGTCACGCCGCGTACGCTCTGCAGACGGTTCATAATGCCGCGCAGCTCGTTGAGGTCGTGCACCTCAACGGAGACGACGGCCACGCTCTGATCCCCGATGTCGCGCGCCGAAAGGCTGCGGACCTTTGCGTTGAGGGCGTTGAGCACGGTGGCGATGTCCATTACGAAGCCGCCGCGGGAGGCCGCCGTGATGTGCAGCGTGGTGGTGTAAAGGTCGGTGATGTGGTCGGCCCAGCCGACACGTATCCAGCGGCCGTCGTTCTCCTCCTGCTGACGCTGGCGCTGATAGTTGAGGCAGTCCGTGCGGTGGATGGAAACGCCGTTGCCGCGGGTGATAAAGCCTGTTATCTCGTCGCCCGGCACGGGGGTGCAGCACTTGGAGAACTTTATGAGGCAGTTGTCCAGACCCTCGACCAGTATGCCATGGACGGCCTTCTGCGGGCGCGCGGTGCGCTTTTCGGCCTGCTCGGTTATCTTGTCAAGGACGGTTTTCTTCTCCGGCTTGCGCAGGCGCCCCAGCTCGTCCTTGACTCGGTTGACGCTTCTGACGGCGGTCTGTCCTCCGTAGCCTATGGCGGCGAAGAGCTCGTCCAGGCTGGGTACGGAGAGCTTCTTGAGTATCTGCGGCAGGACGTCTTCGTCCATGACCTCGGCCATGCTCAGGCCGCTGCGCCTGAGCTCGGCGTCGAACATTTCGCGCCCGCGCTGTATATTCTCCTCGCGGCGCTCCTTCTTGAACCACTGCTTTATCTTGGTACGCGCCGAGGAGCTCTTGGCGAGCTGCAGCCAGTCGCGGCTGGGGCCGGGCGCGCTCTTGCTGGTGCGCACCTCGACAATGTCGCCGTTTTGCAGCTTGTGGTCGAAGGTGACGATGCGGCCGTTCACGCTTGCGCCAACCATGGCGTTGCCGACGCCGGAGTGTATGGCGTAGGCAAAGTCTATGGGCGTCGCGCCGGCGGGCAGATTTATGACGTCGCCGCTGGGCGTAAAGACGAATACCTCGTCTGAGAACATGTCTATCTTGAGGTCGTGGACAAATTCCCCGGCATCCGTTTCCTGCTGCGCTTCAAGCAGGCGGCGCACCCAGGCGAACTTTTCCTCGTCGCCCTCCTTGACGCCCTGGTCGCCGCTTTTGTACTTCCAGTGCGCGGCGACGCCGTATTCCGCCGTGAGATGCATGTCCCAGGTGCGAATCTGCACTTCAAAGGGGATGCCCTCGGAACCGATGACCGTCGTGTGCACGCTCTGGTAGCCGTTGGGCTTGGGCGTGGAGACGTAGTCCTTGAAGCGGCCGGGCACGGGCTTGTACATGTCGTGAATCATGCCGAGAGCGTTGTAGCAGTCGGGTATATTGTCCACGATGACGCGGAAGGCACAGAGGTCGAAAATCCCGTTTATATCCAGCTGCTGGGCGAACATCTTGCGGTAAATGCTGTAGATGTGCTTTATGCGGCCATAGACCGTGGCCTTGACGCCCTCAGCATCGAGCCGGTCCTCAATCTGCTTTTCAACGCGGGCCATAAAGCTGCGCAGCGTAGGCATGCGAGAGCTGAGCGCCTCGGTTATCTCTCTGTAGCCCTCGCGGTCCAGATAGTAGAGCGAGCGGTCTTCAAGTTCCCACTTTATCTTCTGCATGCCGAGCCTGTGAGCGATGGGAGCGTAGATTTCCATCGTCTCGGCGGACTTTATGAGCTGCTTTTCACTGCTCTGGTAGTCCATGGTCCGCATGTTGTGCAGCCTGTCGGCAATTTTAATGAGGATGACGCGTATGTCCTTGGCCATGGCCATGAGCATCTTGCGCAGGTTTTCGGCCTGCTCTTCCTCATGGCTGGTCCACTGGACGCGCGTCAGCTTTGTGACGCCCTCCACTATGTCCGCGACGGTTGAGCCAAAGCGCCGCTTGACCTCGTCGTGGGTTATGGGGGTGTCTTCTATGACGTCGTGCAGCAGCGCGGCGACGACGCTGTCCTCATCCAGGCCCTGCTCGGCGATTATCTCCGCCGTGGCCAGGCAGTGCGTTACATAGGGGGAACCGTCGCGGCGCTTCTGGCTGGCGTGGGCGGCGGCGGCGTATTCGAAGGCGTCGCGTACGCGCAGCATATTCATGGGTATGCTGCCGGAGCGGAGCCGGTTTTCGAGCTTTTTCCAGCCGTTCTCCGGGTCCAGCGGGCCGTTCTCCTGATGACGCTGGCCGCCGACCGGGATGGGCGCCCAGTCCACGTCGTCGCCGTATTTTTTCGTCTCGGCTACTTCGCGGCGTACGTCTGCTTCGAGATCCTTGACCGCGGCGCTTTCCACATCGGGCTCGTTCGGGGCGACGACCTGAGCCTCCGCGGAGGCTTCCTGTATTTCCGGCGGGGGGGATATGGCCTTGTCTCTCTCTTCAGTCATGCTTCCGCCTCCTTTCGCGGTATTCGTCACGCCTGCGGCGCAGCTCCTTCATAACGGGACTGGCCTCCAGATTGGCCTTGCCCTCGCGCTTGAGGGCGGATATGCTGAGCCTGCCGCCGCTGCTTTCCAGTCCGGCGAGGTATTCCTCGGCCATCGCCCTGAGGCAGACGGCCGTTTTGGCGGCGCTCAGGCCGTCGGGCCCCCAGCCTGAAGCCAGGTCGCATTCAACATGCCCACCGGCGCGTTCCAGCCAGCGCCACACGCGGACAAAGTCGCGGCGTTCCGGGTATATATCCGCGCATTCCCAGGCGCAGGGCAGCTTTCCCGACAGTATGCCTTCACATTCGCCGCGGGTATCCGCCGGCCTGAGATC
This sequence comes from uncultured Oscillospiraceae bacterium, assembly GCA_944387825.1. Classification (GTDB taxonomy): domain Bacteria; phylum Bacillota; class Clostridia; order Oscillospirales; family Oscillospiraceae; genus Scatomorpha. Next base: position 6,354 of record CALXGL010000177.1, read on the forward strand.
GACCATGAGAAGCTGCACGCTTCTCCGTCCGTGGAATTCGTTTATCTGCGGGTAAAAAGCGGCGTCCACCTGGCTGCCCTCAGAGGCGCCGAGGTTTTCCGCGCGCATGCCGAACATTACGCATTCAAACTGCACGCCGCCTTTTACAAGGCGCAGCTTCAGATGATTTCCGCCGCCGATGGGCGTTACCCGGTCCAGAAGCGCGTCCGTAAGGCAGAGGACGGGCTGCGGGTTGCCGGCGCCGTAGGGCTCCAGAAGCTCAAGCGACCGGACGCAGTCCATGGACAGCAGGGCGGGATCCTCGATGTGCAGCTCGCAGTCGAGCACGGGCAGCTCCGGGCAGGGGCACTGCCGGTAGTAGTCCGCCAGCTTCGCGCGAAAAGCGTCAATCCTGTCCCTGCGTATCGTGAGTCCGGCGGCCAGGGCATGCCCGCCGAAGCCCTCCAGGCAGTCGGAGCAGGCGCTCAGAGCGTCGAAAAGGTTGAAGCCGCCGTAGCTGCGGCAGGAACCCTTTCCCATTTCTCCGTCCACGCATATCATGATGCAGGGGAGATGGAATTCCTCGGAAAGCCGGCTGGCGGCTATGCCGATAACGCCCTGATGCCAGCCCTCGCTGTACAGGACGATGGGCCCGTCGGGAGGATTCTTCTTCAGAAGCTCGTGAGCTTCGGTCCAGATGCCGTGCTCCAGCTCCTGCCTTTCCCGATTCATGCGGCAGAGCTCACGGGCGAGCGGGGAGGCCTCCTCAAGAGTGGAGGACATGAGCAGCCTGGCAGCCAGCACCGCATTGCCGAGCCGCCCGGCGGCGTTTATCCTCGGCGCAATCGTAAAGCCCACGGTCGTAGCGGTCAGGCGCTTTGCCCCGCCTCCGCATTCACTCAGCAGAGCCTCCACTCCGGGCCTGGGCCTTGACGCCATTTGCTCAAGGCCGCGGCGGACGATATAGCGGTTTTCACCGGTGAGCGGCATGACGTCGGCGACTGTTCCTGCGGCTACGAGGTCCGCATAGCGCTCCAGCAGGGCGTCGGCGTCCCCGTCAACCGCGCACAGCAGCTTGAAAGCCACGCCCACGCCGGCCAGGCCCTTGTTGGGGTAGGGGCAGTCATGGCGCTTCGGGTCAACTACAGCCAGAGCGTCCGGGAGGGAGAGTGAGCCGCATTCGTGGTGATCGGTGATGATTAAATCCAGACCAAGCGCCTTCGCGTGTTCGGCCTCCTGGACGGCGGTTATGCCGCAGTCCACCGTGATAACAAGAGTGGCGCCCGAAGCTTTTATTGTATCCAGAGCGGCGGTGTTGAGGCCGTAGCCTTCCTCAAGGCGGTCCGGTATGTATGGGCGGCATTTCAAACCGCGCTGCCGCAGGTAGCTTGCGACCAGACATGCCGAGGTTATGCCGTCCACGTCATAGTCGCCGTATACCGCGACGGTTTCGCCGCGTTCAATGGCGGCGCGCACGCGCTCTGCCGCGCGGGACATGTCTGCCATGCTTTCCGGCGGGAGCAGCAGCTCAATGCCGCCGTTTATAAATTCATCTGCGGCTTTCGGCTCCGTAAAACCTCTTTGCGCCAGCATTGCAGCCAGCAGAGGCGTATATCCCGCATCCGCCAGCGCAGGACTGATATCCGGAGCGCCGCGGGGGATTATCCACTTGCTATACTTCATCTCAGGCACCTGTACTAATAGAAAGAAATTATTTATCAGTATATTATACCCATAGATCGCCCCGATATCAAGAGGTTTCTGCACATGCGCCTTGACAGGCTGTTCAGGTGATGTTAACATGTAGCCACGCCGGTGTGGTGGAATTGGCAGACACCTGGGACTTAAAATCCCATATCCGCAAGGATGTACGGGTTCGACCCCCGTCACCGGCACCAAACCAACATAATCCGAACCCGTTTCCGATCGGCGATGGGTTCGGATTATTGGTTTTCTTTGACCGATATGAATCCACATACTTCCGCAACGGTGTGAAGCGTAAGCCCACTTCCAAGCCGAGGGGCCCGCGGAAGAAGAAAACGATCACATAAAGGGCCAGGCGGCGGTATCGTGGTGATACCGCCGCCGCTTTTATGCCGTTGTTTTGATATTGTCCGAGTTGTTTTTCTGTTCCTGTTGGTTTGACAAATCATTATTGCAGCGCAGATTTGACAGACTTGTTATGGCGGGAGAACTGCTGTTTTGAACGCGTGCGGCTGCGGTTGGGGAATCAGAACAGCGTGTCCTCGTCTTCGACAAACAGCTTGTCGTTGATTTCGTAGAGAGACATGCCGTTAACAAGGCCGTAAATAAT
>CALXGL010000178.1 GCA_944387825.1 uncultured Oscillospiraceae bacterium
CCCTGCGAGATGCACTCCATCAAGGGCGGCATGACCAACTGCCAGGCTGAGATGAAGAAGGCCGTTGACTGCGGCTACTGGAACCTCTTCCGCTTCAATCCGGATGCCGACGAGAAGTTCACCCTCGACAGCAAGGAACCCAAGGAAGGCTACCGTGCGTTCCTCATGAACGAGGCCCGCTACAGCCGCCTGACCCGCGAGTTCCCCGACCGCGCTGAGACTCTCTTCGCTCGCAACGAAGAGAACGCCAAGGCCCGCTATGAACACCTGCTCAAGCTCAAGGAGATGTACTCCAAGTAATCCGCAGGACTTAAACACAAAAATGGCCGCCCATCGGGCGGCCATTTTTTTAACCCATTCAGAACGCACAAAATGCAAGATGTGAAATTAAATATTGCAAATCAACAAGCGATATCGCATAAATAAGGAGATAATCTGCAAAATTAACTCTTGCAAATTTCATTTACAGGCCGTATAATATCGAACAAGAAGCAATAAGGGGGCGCTGGGATGATAGCGTTTAACGATAAGAAGAACGTTCTCATGGAGTGCGAGTACAAATACTCGCTCCAGGACCGTGAGGACGGCAACCTCTACCGCGACATGTTCCCCTACGAGGAGGTGCCGAAGTGCACCTTCAACTTTCGGCTAACGCCGGCAAATCCGCCGGAGCACATATGGATAACGGACACGACCTTCCGCGACGGGCAGCAGAGCCGCGCGCCGTATGAGCCCGAGCAGATAAGGGACCTCTTCAGCATGCTGCACCGCCTCGGAGGACCTAAGGGCATTATACGGCAGACCGAGTTTTTCCTGTACAGCGAGCGTGACCGCAGAGCGCTGGAGCTGTGCAGGGAGCTGGGCTATGAGTTTCCGGAGATAACCGGCTGGATACGTGCCAGCAGGCAGGATTTCCAGCTTGCACGCGGCCTTGGACTGCGGGAGTGCGGCATACTGGTGAGCTGCTCGGACTACCACATATATAAAAAGCTTAAAATGACCCGCCGGCAGGCCGCGGACATGTATCTGGGAGTTATTAAGGACGCGCTGGACGCGGGGATACATCCGCGCTGCCACTTCGAGGACATTACCCGGGCCGACTTCTACGGCTTCGTCGTCCCGTTTGCGCATGAGATACACGATTTGGCCGATCAGAGCGGTATGCCGATAAAAATCCGGGCCTGCGATACAATGGGCTATGGCGTGCCATATCCGGGCGCCAGCCTGCCGAGAAGCGTCGCGGGCATCATATACGGTCTGCGGAATTACGGCGGTTTTGAGGCCGAACAGCTCGAATGGCACGGCCACAACGACTTCTACAAGGCGGTTGCAAATGCCGGCACGGCCTGGCTCTACGGCGCGGCGAGCGTGAACTGCTCTCTTCTGGGCATAGGAGAGCGCACGGGCAACACGCCGCTTGAGGCCATGGTTATGGAATACGCCCAGATTCGCGGCACTCTGGACGGGATGGACACGACGGCGATAAGGGATATAGCCGACTACTACGAGGATGTGATAGGCTATCACATCCCGCCCAACACGCCCTTTGTCGGTTCGGCATTCAATGCTACGCAGGCCGGCATCCACGCCGACGGGCTTTTGAAGGACGAGGAAATCTACAACATATTTGATACGACGGCCATATTGAAAAGCCCGCCCAAGGTGGGAATATCCCGCAATTCGGGCGCTGCCGGCATAGCCGTCTGGCTGTCTCGCAGGCTGCACGAAACCGTGGGCAAAAATGACCCGGCGGTTGCCTGGCTGCGCAGCTGGGTGGATGAGCAATACGAGTCGGGCCGCGTAACGAATATTGGCGACGACGAGCTTGAGAGGGAATACAGAGTATATTTGGAGGAGTGCGGGAAATGAATGTAACACAGAAACTTATATCCAGCCACCTCGTGCACGGCGATTTGACGCCGGGAAGCGAGATAGCCATCAGCATAGACCAGACGCTGACCCAGGATTCGACGGGCACCATGGCATATCTGCAATTCGAGGCCATGGGGATAGATAAGGTCCGGACGAAGCGCTCTGTGGCGTACATAGATCATAACATGCTGCAGTCCGGCAGCGAAAACGCGGATGACCACAAGTATATCCAGAGCGTTGCCGCCAGGCATGGCATCTGGTTTTCCCGTCCCGGCAACGGCATCTGCCATCAGGTGCACCTGGAGCGCTTCTCTGTTCCGGGGCAGACCCTGCTGGGTTCAGACAGCCATACGCCCACCTGCGGAGCGGCGGGCATGCTCGCCATCGGCGCGGGAGGACTTGACGTCGCCGTGGCCATGGGCGGCGGGGCTTACTATCTTACAATGCCGAAGGTCTGCCATGTGGTGCTTGTTGGCGAGCTGCATCCGATGGTCGCCGCCAAGGACGTTATACTTGAGGTCCTGAGGCGGCTTAGCGTAAAAGGCGGCGTCGGAAAGGTCATGGAATACGGGGGCCCCGGCCTGCAGAGCCTTTCGGTCCCCAACAGGGCTACAATCGCCAATATGGGCGCAGAGCTCGGCGCGACCACAACGGTATTCCCCAGCGACAGACGTACGCGCGAATTCTTCAGCGCGCGCGGCAGGGCGGGGCAGTGGGTGCCGCTGGAAGCCGACCCTGATGCGGAGTACGACGAGGAGATAGTCATTGACCTCTCGAGCCTGCATCCCATGGCGGCCCAGCCTCACAGCCCGGACAACGTAACCGAGGTCTCCAATATCTCCGGAATCAAGGTGGACCAGGTCTGCATAGGCAGCTGCACAAACTCCAGCTTTTGCGACCTCATGCGTGTGGCGGGCATACTCGCAGGCCGCCATGTGGCCGCCAACGTGAGCCTTACGATTTCCCCCGGGTCGCGTCAGGTGCTTAAAGCCCTGGCCATCAACGGAGCGCTTGCGAAGCTGGTTGAGTCCGGGGCGAGGATACTCGAGTGCGCCTGCGGGCCATGCATAGGCATGGGCCAGGCCCCGGCTACGAACGCCGTAAGCCTGCGCACCTTCAACCGCAACTTCTACGGACGCAGCGGCACCCCGAGCGCCAGCGTCTATCTCGTGAGCCCTGAAACCGCGGCCGTAAGCGCCGTGGCGGGCGTTTTAACGGACCCGGAGACCTATGGCGTCGAGCCGCCTTACGACGTGCCGGAGCACTTCGATATAGACGACGGAATGATTATCGTTCCGCCGGCAGACGGGAGCAGGGTGGAGGTTGTGCGCGGACCCAACATAAAGCCCTTCCCCAAGGCTGCGCCGCCGGCCGAGGCCCTTTCCGGAGAGGCGCTTATCAAGCTTGGCGACAACATAACGACCGACCACATCATGCCGTCCAACGCGAAGCTGCTGCCGTTCCG
>CALXGL010000179.1 GCA_944387825.1 uncultured Oscillospiraceae bacterium
TTCAGTGACCTGGCGCTCGCTCTGGGCGTCCAGATTGCTTGTGGCCTCGTCGAGCAGCAGGTAATCCGGGTTGCGCACGATGGCGCGGGCGATGGCCATACACTGGCGCTGGCCGCCGGAGAAGTTCGCGCCGTTGGCCTCAACCTCGGTGTCGAAGCCCCTGGGCAGGCTGCATACGAGCTCCCAGATGCCGGAGAGCTTCGCCGCGCTCTCGAGCTCCTCGTCCGTGACAGCGCGGGTGCAGCCGTAGGTGATGTTGTCGCGTATCGTGCCCGAGAGCAGGGGGCGGTCCTGGGAGACGAGCGCGAACGCGCCGCGCCAGCTTTTGAGGTTTATTTCCGCGGCGTCGCATTCGCCGAAGAGAATCCGGCCGGAGTCGGGCTCATACATGCGCTCCAGAAGCTTGAAAAGCGTGGTTTTGCCGGCGCCGTTGTTGCCGACTATTGCGGTAACGGAGTGCTTCGGTATAACGCAGCTCAGGCCGCGGATGACAGGCGTTTCACCGTAGCTGAAATCGACGTTCTCAAAGGTGATGGATTCGTCGGGCATGTCCATGGGGCGGCCGTCCTCAGGCTCCTCCTCGGCCTTGAGCACGCGGCTTATCTTGTCGAAAATGCCGTTGGCGGCGGAGAGGTCGCCGAAGACCGTTATCAGCGCACTGATGCGTATGCTGGCCATGCTGGAGACGGAGTAGAAGCCAATCACCACGCCGACGGAGATTTCGCCGTTGCCGACCATAATGCCGCCGACGATGAAGGTGATGACGATAAGCGCTATGGGCGTCAGGCCCATGAAGGAGGCCATCAGGTTGTCGCAGAGCATGGCGTTGACGCTGTTGCGGAAGATGGAGCCAAACTGCCTGTGGCCTGCAGCCGTCTCGTCCTCGACCATATTGCTCGTACGGACAAGGCGCAGGTTCTTAACGCGCTCGAGAAGATAGCTCGTGGCGTCGGAACGTGACTGGAAGAGCCTGTTCTGCCACTTCATGACCAGGCGTCCGGCCAGCGCCACGCCTATGGCGACGAAGGGGACCAGACAGGCGCTCCAGAGCGTGAGCACGGGGGAAAATTCGTACATGCTCTTCACGGCGAGATAGAGGCCGTAGCCGGAGCTTACCGTCATGACGATGACGCCGATGAAGGCGCTGGCACGGTTGCAGTCGATGGTGATGCGGCTCACTAGGCTCTCGCCGCTTTCCCTGTCGTAGTAGGAAAGGGGCAGATGCAGCATCTTCTTCCAGAGCTTTGCGCGCACGCCGAGGTTTATCTTTTCGCTCATGACGTTGTTGCAGAAGGTGCCGCCGACGGCGAGCACGCTTCCGGCGAGCAGCACGGCTATATAGCGCACGAGGTCGGCGGTCTGCACATTGCCGGAGGAGTCCACGACCTGCGCGGTTATGACGGCGGTGCTCACCATGGCGTTCGCAGAGAGGAAGGAGGCGGCCGTGCTTATGAGCACAAGTATCCAGGGTATCTTCACCCCGGAGAGCACCGTTCGGAAGGTGTCGAAGGGTCTCTTTTTCATCCTCAGACCTCCTTGCTGCAGAGCACCAGACTGCGGTAGCCCTCGCAGCGGCTCATAAGTTCGGCTGGCGTGCCGCTGTCCAGCACGCGTCCGTTTTCGAGGAATATGACGTTGTCCACCTGGGAGAGCAGGCGCAGATCGTGGGTTATCATGACCTTGGTCGTGCCCTCGAACAGCTCCAGGAGCTTCGTCTGTATATTCAGCGCGGACTGCGCGTCAAGCGCGGAGGTGGGCTCGTCGAGCAGCATGCAGCTCTTGCCCTTTATGAGCTCGCGCGTGAGCACGAGGCGCTGCCTCTGGCCGCCGGAGACGGAGCTGCCGCTTATTGCGAGCGGCGCGTCGAAGCCGGCCGGAGTGCTGTTCACCAGGGACATGATGCCCGTGCGTTCCGCGGCGGAGGCAAGCTCGGCGTCGCTGACCTCGCGCTTGAGGCCGTAGGTCATGGCCGAGCGCAGCGTGCCGCCGAAGACGCCGGCGTCCTGCTGCACGTAGGCGAAATGCTCGCGGTAGGAGCGCAGGTCGTAGCAGGAGACGTCCCTGCCCGCGAGGGTGATGCTGCCGGAGCTGGGGACGTACAGGCGCTCTATGAGGCTGAGCATCGTGGTCTTACCGCTGCCGCAGCGGCCGACCAGAGCCGTGGTTTTGCCGGCGGGAATGGTGACGCTTATGTCGTGCAGCACCTCTTTGTCGCCGTAGGCGAAACTCACGTCCCTGAACTCTATGTCGCCGGGCGTTACATCCCGCTCGCCGGAGACGGAGTCGAGCCCCTTTTCCTCGGGGGCGGTGAAGATATTTATCATGCGAGCAGAGGCGCCCTGGGCGGCCTTTATGCCCGTCCAGGTGGTGGCCACGCCGTTTACGCGCGTGATAACCTGGCCGATGAAGAGGAAGAAGGCGACCCACTGCTCCATGGTGATGGCCTTGCTGCTGAGCAGCCAGGTGCCGAACAGGATGGGTACGGCGCGCTGCAGAATCTCCATAAAGGCCGCGGCCATGTCGCCGGCCATATTGACCTTGGAGAGGCGAATTTTGGCCCTGTACAGCTTTTTGGAGGCGTCGAGTCCGTTGGCCTCCTCGCGTTCCTCGTTGGTGTAGGCGCGGATAAGGAAGATGTTTGCCACGCGCTCGGCGAGATAGCCGGTGAGCCTGCCGACCTGCCCGAAGATGCCCGCGTTGGCCTCATACTGCCAGCGTCCGATGATGATAACATAGACGATGTTCACGGGTATGAGTATCAGTATGGAGAGCAGCAGGCGGAAATCGTAGCTGTTCAGCGTCATGCAGACGCGGACGAGGTAATATACGCTGGGCAGGAGGGATATCAGCTGGGTTATGAGCGAGGTCAGGGCTGTCTCCGTGTCGGAGGTCAGGGTGCTCATCATGTCCGAGGCGTTGTGGCCGTCATAGTAGGACATGTCCAGCCGGAGCATGCGCCTCCACAGCACCTCCTGGGCGCGGCGGATGGCCACATAGGAGACCCAGGACTGCAGGATAAGCGAGGCGAACATGAGAGCGTAGTTGAGCACGTTATAGATAACCGCGCTGGCCAGGGCCGAGCCGGTGAACTCGCCGCTGAAGAGCGCCGAGGTGCTCACGGGTACATAGGCCATGACCTCGGAGTAGCCTATATTGACCACAAAGCCGACAGCCACCAGCAGCCAGGGCATCCTGACGTAGGGAATCAGCCGGAAATATGAGCGCCAGTCGCCCTTGCCGAAGCTGCTTTTTCCGGTGCGTACTTTCTTCAAGTGGACTTCACCCCTTTGATCTCTCTTTATAGAATGTCCCTTCCCGCGCTTTTGCGCAGGAAGGGACGCGGTAAAGACTTTTGACCTGGATTATTCAAGCTCCATCATGCCGGAGGCCATGTTGTTGCTGATGTAGGTGTCGAGATCGGGGATGAAGCTCTCCATGGCGGCGAAGAAGGAGGCGTCGGACTCGGACACGACGGCGGTGCCGTCGGCGGCGGTGCCGGTGCTCTCGGCGTAGGCCGCGGCCTGCTCTTCGGTCTCATAGGTCTCGACGGTGTACATGTAGACGCCCTTGCCCTCAAGGCCGTAGAAGACGGTGAAGACATAGCGGCAGCCGTCGGCGTAGTGCTCGTCGCTCTCGAGGACGGGCATGTAGAGCGCGACGCGCTCGTCGTACTCGACGCCCTCGGGGTCGGTCACGGTGTACAGGCCCATGAGGTCTACGGTGTTTTCGGCGGCGGGCTCTTCCTCGCCGGCGGGCTCGGTCTCGGCGGGCTCAGTCGCGGCAGACGTGGGCTCCGTGGGGGGCTCGCTGGTCTCGCCGGAGGGCTCGTTTTCCTGGCCGCAGGCGCTGAAGACGCCAAGCATAAGTACCAGAACCATAAGTATTGCAGCAAAACGCTTCATATTTCAACACTCCCTTTTGCATCTTGCGGATGCTTTTTCACATATAATTTAGCATTTTGAAGAGCTGAAATCAATTCGTCTGCTTTATTTGGTCGCATCTGCGGCGCATTCAGTAGATTTCGAGGGGCGTTTGACGGTCACATAAGCCTCATGCTGCGCTTGAGCATGTGCTCTTTCAGCCTGGCGTATTTGTTCCGGCTGACCGGTACGGTGACGCCGCTGTCCAGCTGGGCCTCATAGGTGTTGCCGAACTTCGTCCCGCGCACCTGCTGGATGCGGGATACGGGCACCAGATACGACTGATGCGTTCGGAAGAAATCATATCCGTCCAGTATGCCCTCCAGCCGGTCGAGACTGTATGTCACCCTGTGCTCCTCTCCGTTCACACAGTGGACGACGCAGGAGCCGCCGTCCTTGACGACGTATACGATATCGTCCGGATCTATCAGAACAAATCCGGCGCCGGACTCTATCATTACGCGCCTGGAGGCGCCTGCGGCCTGCCGTTCCTGGAAGCGCCTGAAGGTGCGCTCCATGCGCAGTACGTCCACCGGCTTCGTGAGGAAGTCGAAGGCCTCGTAGTCATAGCTTTTGGCGCCCAAATCCACGTGGCCCGTAAGTATGACCACGGCGATGGACGGATACTCCCTGTGGATATAGTCGCAGAGGGCGAAGCCGCTGCTGTGCGTGAGCTCAACGTCCAGAAAGGCGAGCTGTATGTTCCCCGCCTGCAGTATCGCCAGAGCCTCCTCTACCGTCTGCGCGCAGTGTATGCACTCCGGGCGCACGTAGCGGGAAAGCGACTGCCTTGAAAAGGCAAGGCTGTCCGCCTCGTCGTCAAGCAGCAGAATCTCTATGGATAAGTTCGGCATGAGCTACCTCCTAATTGCCGCCGGCGCAGCCCGCGCTGTTCATCGGGATTGACGCGACGAAGTGCACCGTGTCCTTCTCCAGCCAGGCGGTGACGTCCCCGCCGGCCTTCCGGGCCAGGACGCGTATGCTGCTCAGCCCCACGCCGTCATGTCCCCGCTTGGTCGTGTAGCCCTGGCGAAAGAGGGGCTCGGACCCGCCCGAAAAGGCCTCCGGGCTGAGCACCCTGTTGGAGACGCGAATTATGCAGGCCTCGCCGCGCTTGAATATGCTCAGCTCTATCCTGCCGTCGCCCCCGTCCCGCTGAAGGCTCAGCTCGTCAAAGGCGTTCTGCAGCAGATTGCCTATTATCTTGTTGGTCTCGTAGGTGTTTGTGCGTATGGCCTCGAGGCCGTCGCGCACATCTACCAGCAGCGTGAAGCCGTCCCTCTCCGCAAGGTCGCTGTAATAGCCGATGAGTGCCGCGACGGCGGGCTCCTTTACGGGCAGGATGGCGTTCAGCCGCGCCGTGTCCCGTACGAGGGAATCGACGTATTCGCGGCACTCGTCCCACTTGTCCTGCGCTATCAGGCCGGCGACGGTCTGCACATGCAGGTTGTAATCGTGCCGCTGCGAGCGCACAACGTTCATAAAAGCGGCCATGTCGTCATGATAGACGCCCTCCGCCGAGCTCTGTTCCCGCTTCTGGTCGTATGCCGCCAGCAGAACCATTACGGCGAGCCCGGCCCAGAAAAGCGCCGCGGCCGCGGCCGACTCTGAGGGCCGGGTAGCCGAGGTCGGCCCGGAGCTGGCCTTTGTCAACGCGCGCGAGGGCGACTGCTCCGTCGCGCTGCAGGCCCTGCGCGACGGCAGGCTGCCGCTGCGCGTCACGCACAACGACACCAAGCTCAACAACGTGCTCATAGACCGTGCAAGCGGCGAGGGCATTTGCGTCATAGACCTGGACACCGTCATGCCGGGTCTCTCAATAAACGATTTCGGCGACTCCATACGCTTCGGCGCGAACGACAACGAGGAAGATGAGCCCGACCAGAGCAAAGTGCACTTCAACCTCGACCTCTACGAAGTCTACACACGTGCCTTCCTGGAGGGCGCGGGCGGCGCGCTGACCGACGCCGAACTCGACTACCTGCCCTGGGGTGCGAAGCTGATGACGTTCGAGTGCGGAATCCGCTTCCTCACCGACTACTTAGAGGGCGACCACTACTTCCACATCCAGCGCCCGCGCCAGAACCTCGACCGCGCGCGCACACAGTTCAAGCTGGTGCAGGATATGGAGGCAAACTGGGACGCTATGCGCGAGATAGTGGACAAATACCGGGGCCGGTAACCATGGCTCACCACAACGATTTATATGAGAAAAAGGAGGACGGCACAGCCGTCCTCCTTTTTATATATTTACTTTAATCTCAGCCAAGCTCCACAAAGCGCATGAGCATGGCCGCGCACTGCGCGCGGGTCGCACTGCCCTGCGGCACGAGCGTAGTATTTGTCATGCCCGTGATGATCCCGTGCTCCACCGCCCAGGCCATCGCCGTCTCAGCCCAGTCGGTGACAGAACCAGCGTCGCTGAACGCGCTCAGGCTGTAGCTGCTCGCAGGCTCGCCCGCGTAGCGCCACAGCATAGTCGCGAACTGCTCGCGGGTTACAAGCCCGTTCGGGTCGCTGCCGTCCGACACGCCGTTCGCCATTGCCCAGCTGCGGGCAACCGTCTGCCAGCTTTCGCCTGTCACGGTCTCGCCGTCGATGCGTGCCAGTATCGCCCACACCATCGCGCGCGTCATATTCGCGTTCGGCTCGAACGTAGTAGCCGAGGTGCCGTTCATCAGGCCGTTGGCGTACACGTACTCAACGTAGCCGTAGAACCACTGCCCGGCCGTCACGTCGGTGAACGGCAGGCCGTTGCCGAACGTCACGCTCACCGTGACAGGGCCGTCCGGCATTACGAAGGTGTAAGTGTTCGCGTCTACGCGGGTTACATCAACTGCACCATTCGGGCCGGTGACTGCAACGCCGCTCACGCCGTAGCCGCTGTTCGGGGTAGCGGTTATCGTTATCACAGCGCCAGCGCTGGCGTTGCTGAGGCTGGTATCGACCGTGCCGTTCGCCGTATTCGCTATCGTAATCTCGTGCGGCGTGGGGACGGTGGGTTCGCGGAACGAGCAAGTCACAGAAGCGGAGGCGTTGGAGTGATACGTCACACCGCCATCGTTTTTGCTTGCGATTACAACCACTTCATATGTGCCGCCTTCGGTCACTTTTAGCGTAGCGTCAGACGCTCCTGCTATAAGCTGTCCGTTCATGTACCACTGATATGCCAGCGTTACGCCAGTGTCGCTGTGGCTGGCAGCTGCCGTAAGCGTGATTGTGCTGCCGACAAACGCGCTTTTACTGTCGGCTGTCAAAGTAACAGCCGGGGGAGCCAATGCTACTGTGCTTTCATCAACTAGGACATACGTTTTATTTCCACTGCTATCCGTTTCTTCCTTAACCACCTTACCAGACACATCTGAGTACACGGTTATATCCACATCTTCAGGCGTTATAATGGTTGTGTTTTCGCCTATCGCGCCAGACACCGTTACATCGTCCATGA
>CALXGL010000180.1 GCA_944387825.1 uncultured Oscillospiraceae bacterium
ATATGGCCCGGCCCAGCATCGGCATGACCATGAACGAGAGGAAGAGCGTGCAGAGCATCCCGACCGCGCATATCACGCGCAGCCATACGGAAAGCGATTTCTGATTCAAAAAGAACACCGTCCTTTCAGGTTAAGTGTAGCACATTGCTTATCGAATTGCAAGAAAATTTTATTGTTTATCGATAAATTATGTCTGCGCTGCAAAAAGCTCGCGCGGCCGCCGCGTTTCGCGCGCGTTCGCGGGGCGAATCACGTAGAATATGACACAGCAGCAGATAAAGGAGGCCAAGCCATGCTTATCACAGCCGACTACAGCGCCGGGAAGCTGACCATACATATGGCGGGTGAGCTCGACCACCACAGCGCGAAGTCCGCGCTCACCGACATAGACCGGCTGCTGGACGAGTATATGCCGCGCGACGCGGTGCTGGACATGTCGGGGCTGACGTTTATGGACTCGGCGGGCATCGCCCTGATACTTAAAACCGAGCGGCGCATGCGCTCCAGCGGCGGACGGGCCTGCATCATGAACCCGGCGAGGCAGCCGCTGCGTGTGCTCGACGCCTCGGGCATAGAACGTATGATACCCGTAAGAGGAGGGCTCAGACCATGAAAGCGGATAACTACATAAAGCTCGAATTTCCCAGCAGAAGCGCAAACGAAGGCTTCGCACGCGCCGCGGCGGCGGCCTTCGCCGCGCAGCTCGACCCCACTATGGAGGAGCTGGGCGACATCAAAACCGCCGTCAGCGAGGCGGTCACCAACTGCATAGTGCACGCCTACCCGGACAGTCTGGGCAAAATCTCCATGCGCCTGCGGATAATCGACGGGGACATGCTTGAAATCTCCGTCAAGGACACGGGCTGCGGCATAGCCGACGTGGCCCGGGCGCGCGAGCCGCTCTTCACCACCGGCGGCGAGGAACGCAGCGGCATGGGCTTTACGATAATGGAGAGCTTCATGGACAGCCTGCGCGTCCGTTCCCGCCCCGGCAAGGGAACCACCGTCACCATGAGGCGCGCCATGGCGAGGCGCGGCCTGCGCCATGATGACTGAGGAGGCCATAGAGTGCCTGCGCTCGGCCCGCGAGGGCGACCGGGAAGCCGCCGAAAGGCTGGTTGAGGACAATTCAGGACTCATATGGAGCGTGGCGCGGCGCTATTTCGGCCGCGGCGTGGACCCGGACGACCTCTATCAGCTCGGCTGCGTGGGCTTCCTCAAGGCCATTGCAGGCTATGACGAGAGCTACGGCACGCAGTTTTCCACCTATGCCGTGCCCAAAATCTCCGGCGAGATACGCCGTTTTCTGCGCGACGACGGGGCGGTCAAGGTCTCGCGCGGCATAAAGGAGCGCGCCGCGCTTATAAGCGCGGCACGCCGTACGCTCGAGCAGAGACTGGGCCGCGAGCCGCTTTTGAGCGAGCTGGCAGCCGAGACGGGGCTTACGCCCGAGGACATAGCCGTGGCGGAAACCGCGGCCAGCCCGGCCGAAAGCCTGCAGCGTGAGGCCGGCGACGACGGCTTCACGCTCGAACAGGTGCTGGGCGACGACAGCGAGACGGAGCGAGTCCTGGAGCGAGTCTCCCTTCGCGAGTCCATAGGCCGCCTGCCCGAGCGAGAAAAGCAGGTAATCGCCCTGCGCTATTTCCACGATATGACCCAGGACGCCGCCGCCCGCGTCCTGGGCGTATCCCAGGTGCAGGTCTCGAGGCTCGAGCGGCGCGCCATAGGCCGCCTGCGCGAAAGCCTGGCTGAGGAATAGAAAATCCCGGAGAGCACTCCGGGATTTTCAGAAACTGCCGAAAAAGCCCTTGACGGCCTTTTTCGGCAATCAGGTCCCCCGGCCGCTTCCCGGCCGATAGAGACCAGCGCTGCGCTCGTCGCCTCGGTTGTCCGCCAATGGCGGACAATTCGACGCTCGCTTCGCGCAAAGTATTTTCGGCGACGTACACGCCGCCGCCGAAAATGTATTTAAGTCTCTTTCGCCGCTTAGCGGCGAAACTTAAGCGAGGCCGTTTTAAAAAGCCGAAAATCCCGGAGAGTCCTCCGGGATTTTCATATGTCCATTCTCTCGTAGTATCCGGCAGTCATGGTGATGCTCACGCCGAACACAAGGGCCGCAAGGCAGAGCGCTGCCAGTCCGGAGCCGTCGAAATGATACGGCGACCAGAGCGTCGGACGCAGGCTCGTGGCCACGGAAACGGTTACGGCTCCCGAGCCGCAGAGCGCGAGCAAAAGCAGGCCGTCCCTTTTCCTGCCCTTCCTCCAGTTGAGTATGGGCACCGCTACGGACACATATATCACGGACAAGGCCGCGCCCATTACCGCGCTTCTTGAAATGGGCAGGAATTCTTCGGGCGCAAAAACGGCTGCCGCGGCCGTATAGAGCAGGGCCAGCGCGGCGGCGAACAGTACGGCGGGCAGATAGCGGCTGTACGCCAGGCTGCGCCGAGTGACGCCCGGCAGGGTCAGCAGCCAGCGCTCGAAGCCGCTCTCCTTGTCTGTCCGCATCACAAACCAGGTCCAGTAAAACGAGTACAGGCTCATACAGCTGGTGATGGCGTATGTGTTAAACCGGAGCGCGAGCGGAAAAGCGAGCGCGAACAGGCCCAGCGCGGCTATTCCGCCCCTGCCCAGCCGCAGCAGGTCTATCTTGAACAGCAGCTTCATCTCCGCCCCCCTTTCTCAGAATTCCCTGCGCCTGTATATGCCCAGGCTCACCGCCGCAGATGCGGCGAGGACGGCGAGGCTCAAAAACGGCAGGATGAAGAACGCGCCGCTCAAGTCGTCGAGCTCTATCCCGAAACGGGCCGCAATGAAGCCGACGGCGAGGAAGGTGACCATATACACGACGATGGAGACGACGCGCGCCTTGTCGGTGCCGAACTTGTACACAAGCGGCAGCGTCACGCCCAGAAGCAGCACGGCGAGGCAGAAGCAGGCAGCGGACGCGCCGAGCGCCTCCTTTAGGCTGTCGCCTATCGCCAGGCTCGCGCCTACGCTGAGTACGCAGAGCGCCAGGAGGCCGAGGAGGCCGAGCACATAGCGGCTGAGGGCGAGCTGCGCGCGGGTGACGGGCATGCTCATCATGTATCTCTCCACGCGGCACTTCTCGTCTATCGAGAGCGTGGTCAGCGGCAGGAGCATGCCGTATATGACGCTGAGCGCCGTGAAGAAGAGGCCGCTGCCGTTCATAAGGCTTATAGCAAACCAGACCGCGAGCACCAGCAGCAGGCTCTTCGCCTGGCCCTTGAGGCTGAGCAGGTCCTTTATGAGCAGGGCCTTCATTTCGCGTCCCCCTTTACATAGTAGAGCATTATATCCTCTATCCCCGCCCGCTCGGTGAGAAGCGAACCCTCCGCGCCGCGCTCGACCAGGGCCTCGCAGCCGAACTGGCTGCGGCGCACGCCGACGACGCGCGCGGCGTCAAGGGCGGCAATCTCCCTCTCGCTGCCCTTGGCAATGACGTACTTCTCAAGCAGCGCGTCCTTCTCCTCGGAGAAGACGCTGCGGCCTTTATGGATAAAGGTGATGTAGTCGCAGGCCTTCTCCAAATCGGAGAGGATGTGCGAGGAAATGAGCACACTGCGGCTCTCGTCCTGAATGAAGTCGAGCAGGATGTCCAGCAGCTCGTCGCGCGCCACGGGATCGAGCCCGCTGGTGGGCTCGTCGAGCAGCAGCAGCCGCGCGCCGTGGCTGAGCGCGGCGGCAATTGAGAGCTTCATCTTCATGCCGCGCGAGTAGTCCTTTATGCGCCGTTTGCCGTCCAGGCCGAAGTCCGCGCACATTCCGGCGAATTTCTCCGCCTCGAAATGCCGGTATGCGGCGGCGAGGATTTTTCCCACCTCGCGGCAGGTGAAGCTCTCCGGGAAAGGGCACTCGTCCATTACTACGCCTATCTCCTCGCGCAGCTCCGGCTCCGCCGTCTCCGGGTCCGCGCCGAGGACGCGCACCTCGCCGCCCGTGCGTCTGGCCAGGCCGAGAAGCAGGCGTATGGTCGTGCTCTTGCCCGCGCCGTTTTCGCCGATAAGGCCCATTATGCAGCCAGAGGGCAGCGTGAAGCTGACGGAGCTGAGCTCGAAGCCGCTGTAAAGCTTCCTGAGGCCGCGTACTTCAATTGCGTTGGTATTCATTTCAATCTCCCTCGCAGGTGAGGCGGAGCATCTCGGCGAGCTCGGCGTCGCTGAGCCCGCACTGCGCGGCCAGCTCGCGCGCCCTTTGCAGCAGCTCTTCAATCTGCCGCAGGTGCTCCTCCCGTATGAGTTCCAGGTTTTTCCCCGCGACAAAGCTCCCCTTGCCGGGGAAGGTCACCAGGAAGCCCTCGCGCTCGAGCTCCTCGTAGGCCCGCTTCGTCGTGATAACGCTTATGCGCAGCTCCTTGGCAAGGAGCCGTATCGACGGAAGGGCGTCCCCCTCCGCCAGCTCTCCGGAGATAATCTTCGCCTTTATCTGCGCGCATATCTGCTCGTATATCGGCGCTCCGGACGAGTTGCTTATAATAATATCCATGGCTGTCACCCTATATAGTGTGTATATTCATTATATACAATAGACACAGTTTGTCAAGATGTTTTTTAAAATCTTCCGCGCCGGCCGCGGCCGGGACAAAAAAACCGCCCCGGAAAGTCTCCGGGGCGGGAAAAGGTTCTGCGAAGCCTCTCTTCAGCGGCTGCGGCGGCGCGTACGATGGTCGGCGTACATCTTATTGTCGGCCATGCGGCTGTCCGATTCCTGCATGAAGTGCTTGAGCTTATCTTCAAAGCTGGCGTCGTTTGTGGGGCCGTTGACCCTGGGCATGGGCTGGCGATAGCTGCCGAACGCGCCGCTGCGCTGCGGCGCGGAATAAGGCCGCTGCGGGCGGCTCTGACGCGGAGCCTGCTCCTCGGGCGCCTCCGCTTTTTTGATGGAGAGATTAATCTTTCCGTCGTCCGCGATTCCGATAATCTTGACCTTCACCGTCTGGCCGTCCTGGACGTAGTCATGGACGTCGTTGACGAAGGTATTCGCGATTTCGGAGATGTGGACAAGGCCGCTCTTACCCTCCGGCAGAGCCACGAAAGCCCCGAATTTGGTAATACCCGTTACCTTGCCTTCCAGTACCATTCCCACCTGCAGCTGCATAAGCGCTCTTTATCCCCCTGTTTGCTGTGTGTGTATTTCTTGCTCGCCGGGATACACGTATCCCAGTCTTTCCCTGGCGAGTTTTTCAATAATGGCGCGCTTGTCAGCACGGCCCGCGTCCAGCTGCGCCTCAAGAGCGGCGTTTTCCTCCTCCAACGCCTGCACCTTTACGCTGAACGCTTCCCTCGTCTGACTGTATCTCTCTATCTCCGCCCAGGCGGCGGCCATGCCCGCCAGGGCGTACAGAGACAGGGCGGCCGCCGCCAGCAGTGTAATCGTACCTGCCCTTGTGAGCTTCACGGCGAACGCTCCCTTCGTATTGCGCGGCGTGGCTGTGCCTGCGCCGTTTGTACATCATTTTAAACCCAATGCGGATTTTTGAAAAGATACTTTTTACAATTTTTTTGATTTTCCTGATTATACCCAGTTTTGAGCGCAGCATGTACAGCATCTTGCCCAATCTTTCAACCTGGCGTACAAAAAAGCCGTTCACCGGGCGAGAAAGCGTAAGCAGATACACGCCCCATCCGGCCCCGAGGCAGCAGAGCATGAAGCCGCGCAGCCTGCCCTCCCCGGCCGTCAGGCTGAAAACGAACAGCGCACAGGCCGCAAAAATGCAGAACGCCGCGTCGAGCGCGCCGCGGACATATCTGCGCTTCGAGCAGCGGCGCAGCGCCCTGAACATGTCGTACGCCAGTCCCAGGACGGCCCCGGACAACATCGCGTACGCCGCCTGCAGCGCCTGCGCGGATACCGGCAATTCCACAATCAGCCAAACAGGCGGTTCCAGAAGCCGCCCTGCGCCTCGTGCTCTGAATAGCTCAGCTCATCCACCCGGCCCTCGACGCAGAGCTCGCCCGTGTCCAGGCTGAGCTTGCCTATGTGCAATCCGGAGCCGGAAACCGTCAGCTCTCCGAGCACGGTGCGCATGACTATGCGCACATCGTCAAAGCTCAGCACCTCCTCCACCCCCGTCACCGAGAGCCTGGCCCGCTCGTCAAGAACTACGCGCTGCGGCTTCGCGGGGATTTTCGCCTTCTCCTCATACGCCATAACCCTCGCCTCCTTACGAGACATACTATGCCCGTCCCATGAAAAAAATAGCGCCCCGCGGACCGGAATTATGGGAGCTTTTGGCGAAAGCCTTGACGTCCCCGTAAAAAGTGTTATGTTAACTGTGAGGTGATGTTTATGTGGAAGAAAACCGTCCTCTCTCTTGCCGCCGTAATTGTCCTTGCCGCCGCGTATGTGAGGCCGGTGTACAGCGTGGAGCTCGGCGGAGTGGGCCTGCCCGGCTCGTGGGACCGCGCGTCCATACGGCGGGCGGCCGAGCTTGCCCGCGCGGCCGGCGAGGAGCTCTCGCGCAGCGGCGCGGAACCGGCGGGGCTGACGGCACATATGCGTCTGAGCCTGAAGCCGGCGGAGGGAGACGCGCAGGAGCTGGCCCGGGCCATGCTGGCCGAATATCCCGGCGTGGACCGGGTATGGGAGGTGCGCGTGGACGGCATCGAGGTCGGCCTTGCGGCGGACCGCTCCGCTCTGGGCGAGGTGCTCATGGCGGCGATAGCCGAGGCCTCGCCGCCGGACAGCCTGCGCACGGGCTTTGACAGCGAGATCGCTTTGCGCGAGGTCTTTGTGACCGAGGGGAATTTCACCGATCTCATGGACATATCCGGCCGCATCCGCTCTCTGGCGAGGGTCACATATGTGAGCCCGGACGGCGAGCTGCACTACGCATAGGCTCAGAGCAGGCGCATGTCCTCCGGCACGGGCGCGGCCAGCTCCACCCTCTCTCCGGTCAGCGGATGCACGAAGGTCAGGCCCGCGGAGTGCAGCGCCGGCCGGTCAATAAGCCCGCTGGCCTTTCCGTAGAGCCGGTCGCCGAGCAGAGGGCAGCCCAGATACGCCATGTGGACGCGAATCTGATGCGTCCGGCCCGTCTCGGGCCTCAGCCTGAGCAGGCTCAGGCCGTCCCGCTCGCGCAGCACTTCCCAGCGCGTCAGGCTCGGCGCGCCGTCCGGGTCCACGCAAAAGCGCTTCGCCTCGCCCAGGCGGGCAATGGGCGCGTCCACAGCGCCCTCCTTCTCAGGCGGCGCGCCGGCGCAGACCGCAAGGTACTCGCGCCGGAACTCCGGCGTGTGCAGTATGCGGCGGAGCCGCTCGTGCATCCAGCCGGTCTTGGCCGCGCACATGAGCCCCGTCGTGCCGCGGTCGAGGCGGTTCACGGGATGGAACGGCGCCGCCGTGCCCAGATATGCGGCCGCCATTGAGCCTACGGTCGGCTCGCCTCTGTCGCTCCGGCCGTGGACGGCGACGCCCGCGGGCTTGTTTATAACCAGTATGTCCTCGTCCTCCCAGACCACGTCCAGCGCCGGACCACCCGGCGTGAAAGCGCCCGTCCCGGCGTCGCCTACCTCTACCTCCAGCACGTCTCCGGCGTGCAGCGTATCTATGGTCCGGGCGGCCGAGCCGTTTATGCGCAGAGAGTTTTCCCTGTGCTTGAGCCGCGTCACAAGCCCCGCGGAAAGGCCCAGCGCGCCCTGCAAAACTGCACGGGCGCGCTTTCCCTCCTCTTCGGGGCGGACGATATGCTTTAAAACGCGGCTCACAGGTCGCTCAGGGCCTCGTCGTACGCG
The DNA here is from genome assembly GCA_944387825.1 of uncultured Oscillospiraceae bacterium. GTDB lineage: Bacteria > Bacillota > Clostridia > Oscillospirales > Oscillospiraceae > Scatomorpha. The sequence continues at coordinate 7,758 of CALXGL010000180.1, forward strand.
CTCTTCGTGCGGAAATCGAAGCAGACCATGCGTACGCGCTCTATCTCCGGGTGGGCGCCGAGGTATTCGGCGATTGCGCCCAGCGCGACCTTCGCGGCCCTGTCTACCGGGTAGCCGTAGACGCCGGTGGAGATGCTCGGGAAGTCTACGGTTTTGCAGCCGTACTGGCTCGCGAGCTCGAGGCAGGAGCGGTAGCAGCCGGCGAGCTTCTCCGCCTCGCCGTGATTCCCGCCGTGCCAGACCGGGCCGGGCGTGTGCAGGACGTATTTGGCCTTGAGCCGATAGCCCTTCGTTATCTTGGCCCTGCCCGTCTCGCAGCCGTGCAGTGTGCGGCACTCGGCGAGCAGCTCCGGTCCCGCGGCGCGGTGTATGGCACCGTCCACGCCTCCGCCGCCGAGCAGCGAGGTGTTGGCCGCGTTGGCTATCGGGTCCGCGTCCGAGCGCGTGATGTCGCCCTGGTTTCTCTCGATTCGCGTTTTGTCCAGGTCGGTACCTCCTTCGGGTGTTGTTGCTTAAATCATACCACCATTTCGCCCAAAATGGAAGCCGCGCTTTAGGGCAAAGCGCCGGAAAAACTCGCTGCGCTTGACAATCTCGATATTCGAGAATATACTTGAGTCAGATAACTCGATTATCGAGATTGGAGGTTGGGCGTATGGCCCGGGCAAAATTCCGCACCCTGACCGAGCAGATGTTCTACGTGCTGCTCTGCCTGCGCGACGAGCGCTGCGGGATAGACATCCTCGACCTCGTCCCGGAGCTGACGGGCGGGCGCGTGAGCGTCGGCTCGGGTACGCTCTACAACCTGCTCGAGCAGTTCCTGGACGCGGGCTTCATCCGCGAGACGCGCGTCGAGGGCCGCCGGCGGAGCTATATTCTGACCGAGCGCGGCCTCGAGACGCTTAAAAATGAGTATGAGCGCATACGCGCGCAGGCGGCGGACTACCGCCGGGTCTTCGGGGAGGGAGAGTTATGAGGCGCATATTTGACCTTCTGCCCGTCTACGACAAACTTGGCGAGGCCGGGCTATTCGAGCGCATGGCCGCGAAGGGCTGGGAGCTCTGCGGCGGGGGGAAATACTGCTGGAAATTCCGCCGCGCGGAGCCGGCGGAGCTGCATTATGCCGTCGCATACTACGCACGCAGCAGCGAATACGCCCCGCCGGACGAGGATGAGCTCGCCTTCCGCGAGCTCTGCGCGCGCACGGGCTGGGAATTCGTCTGCTCGCGCGGGTATTTGCAGGTCTTCGTGAACCGCTCGGCCAATCCCCTGCCGCTCGACACCGACCCGGAGCTCGAGTTTCAACTGACGGACCGTATGGCGCGCAAAAACGCGGTCTTCAACGCCGTGATGCTGGCCCTCTCGCTGGCGCTGCTCTGGTTCATGCTGAGCCGGGCGCTTGACGACCGGCTCGCCGCGCTGGTGAGCATGGACGCGTTTATTCGTCCGCTGCTGCTTCTGGGAGTCGCGCTCTTCTGCCTGGGCGACATCGTGTGCTGGGCGCTCTGGCGGAGGAGAGCCCGCGCCGCGGCGGAGCGCGGGGAATTCTACGCCTCGCGGCGCATCGCGCGCGTGAACTCCGCCATACTCCTGTTGCCGCTCGCGCTGTTCGCGCTCTGCGTCCTGGGCTGGCTGTTCTGGGGCGGGAACGGGCGGGAGTCTATGCGCGTGGTCATAACCGTCGTCTCCGTCCTCGCGGCAAGCGCGGCGGGCGCGGCGGTGGCCTCGCGCCTGAAGGCGGCCGGGGCCCCGCGCGGGAAAAACATCGCCCTGAGCGCGCTCACGGTTTTTGCGGTCTGCGTCGCGGTCAGCGTCGCCGGCGTGCTGCTCACCGGGCGGGCGGCCGGCGAGGCCGGTGCCCCGCTCACGATAAAGGCCCTCAGCGGCAGCAATTACGACTACGCCGTCCATACTGAGACCGACGGCTCGCCCTTCGCGGAGCTCTATTCCTACGAGGAGCGCTACGTTCCCTTCGGCGACGCCTGCCCCGAGCCGGGGCCGGACGACGACGTCTCGGCAAAGCTTAGCTACAGCGTCTTACGCGCGCGTATGGCCTCGGTCTATCCCGAGCTGCGCGAGGGCGTGCTGCATGAGCATCAGGGCCTGACGGAGGAGTGCGCCGCCGCGCCCTTCGGCGCGGAGGAGGCCTGGTACATAGAGGAATCATTCCCCGGCGTCGAGCAGGCCTGGATACTCTGCTACGGCGAGAGCGTCGTATACTTGGAGTATAACCGCGAGCTGAGCGCGGAAAACTGCGCCGCCATAGCCGCGGCCTTCGGCTGAAGCCATGGCGCGCCGGTATCACAGCTCGACTGCGTAATCCCTCACAAGCCCCCACAACTCGGGCTTGACGACCGCCAGGGCTTCAACCCCGGTCTCGGTGTACTCCAGCTCCAGCACTGCGGCCTCGCGGCGGAGGATATCGAGCAGGCCGCTCTTTGCATAGGGCAGGGCAAGGCGCACCCGGCGGCTCTGCCGGCCCAGAATCTCCGCAATTTTCGCGGTCAGGGTCTCCGCGCCCTCGCCCGTGCGGGCGCTGACGCACACGATGTTTTCACCGTGCGGCAGCTCGCCGAGGAAGCGGTCGCACTTGTTGTAGACCATGATGCGCGGCGTCTGTCCCGCGCCCAGCTTTTCGATAAGCTCCTCGACGACCTCGGTCTGCACCTCCAGGTCGGGGCTCGTGATGTCCGCGACGTGCAGCAGCACGTCGGCGTACTGCAGCTCCTCGAGCGTGGCTTTGAAGGCCTCTACCAGATGCGTCGGCAGCTTGCGGATGAAGCCGACGGTGTCGGAGAGCAGCACCTCCTGCGCCTCGTCGAGCTTGAGGCGGCGGGTGGTGGTGTCCAGCGTGTCGAAGAGGCGGTCGTTGGCCTCTA
>CALXGL010000181.1 GCA_944387825.1 uncultured Oscillospiraceae bacterium
GGCGGTCTGAGCAGTTCTGAGCCTCACGCCCAGCGCGGCGGGGAGGCCCGGGACCGGGCGGGCCTTCGGCGCGAGCCCGTAGTCTCGGGGCGCGTTTTCGCTGTCAGGCGAGGCGTACCGCCCGTCCTGCGAGCTGTCGTATCCATATTCGCGCACTCCGCCGTCGGGGTCGTAGTCATAATAATCCGAATACTCGCCCGCTTCGCCGGAGGCGGAAAACGCGTCCGTGTCCAGGTCGCCGTACACGTCCCCGTCAGGGACGGACGCTTCGGCGGCATAGCTGCGCACGTCGGAGTCGGAGTAGGAGCCGAAGTCCTCATATGTATGTCCGCCGCGGTTCCAGCGCGCGCTGCGCCGCTCGGCCTCGGCTATGACGCCGTCCACTCCGCCGTAGACCTTGACGTCTTCGTCGCCCTCGGGCGGCGCGAACTCGGAAGACGGGGAATAGACCTTTACGTCGTCGTCTTCGTCAAAATATGTACCGGACGGCCGCTCCGTATCGAGCCCGGAGACGTCCGTGGAGGGCGTCTCAAACTCCTGCTCGGGCGACACGTCCTCGCGGCGGCCGAAGCGCTCAAGCCCCCGGCGCAGCCGGCGGGTATAGCGGCTGGCAGCCCGGCGGTAATCGCGCTTGGGCTGCTCCGGCTCCGGCTCGGGTTCCGGTTCGGGATAATAGGCGTCTGCCGTGGCCTCGGCCTCGTCGCTGGTGAATCCGCCGGAGAACTCGGTCTCGCCGATGGATTCATAAATTATCTGCTTAGAGCGCTCGGCCGTATCCCTCTCCGCAGCCTTGTCGGCGTCGAAGTCGGCATATTCGGCGAGTATGCTCTCCAGACTCAGCTCGTCATATATATCCGTATTATTTGTAAGTTTTTCAGTTTCGAACAACTGTGTAACACCTCTTACCGCCGCAGGCGGCAGATTAAGCGCCGGTCCTCTGGCGCAGGACCTCGTAGATAAGCACGGCGGCGGCAGCGGATGCGTTGAGCGAGCTGACCTCGCCGCGCATGGGTATGCTCACAAGCACGTCGCATTTCTCGCGCACAAGACGGCCCAGGCCCTCGCCCTCGGAACCTATTACGAGGCATATCGGGCCCGTCAGGGAGGTGGACCACATGCTGCTAGTGCCCTCGGCCGCCGCGCCGTAGACCCAGAGCCCGCGCGCTTTGAGCTCTTCGAGCGCCGCCGGAATGTTGGCGACGCGCGCCACCGGCAAATGCTCCGCCGCGCCGGCGCTGGTCTTGTCCACCACGGCGGTCAGACCGGCGCTGCGCCGCTTGGGGATTATCACGCCGTGCGCCCCGGCGCACTCCGCGCTGCGGATTATGGCGCCAAGATTGTGCACGTCGCTTATTTCGTCGCAGACCACGACAAACGGGTCCTCGCCCCGCCCGGCGGCGCGCGCGAAGATATCGTCTATGCTGGCGTAATGCGTGACCGCCGCGACGGCTATGACGCCCTGATGCGAGCCCGTGACGCTGATTTCGTCCAGCTTGCGCTTGTCGCAGGTGACGACGGCTATGCCCAAGGACTTTGCCCTGGTAATAATGCGCCCCAGCGCCGGGTCGTTGGAGCCGCGGGATACGAAGAGCTTGTCAATTGCCCTGCCGGCCCTCATGGCCTCGTTCACCGCATTGCGGCCCTCTATCAAATCCGTCCTCTGTCCGTCGTCCATTTCACGCCTCCACATAGTGATACGGATAACACTATAACACAGTTTCCGGTAAACATAAAGTATTAATTGATGGAATTTGTAAAATTTCCTCGAGCCGGGCGCCCGCCAGCGGCATAAGCGCGGCCGCGCGTGAATAGAATCCCCTGAGGGGGTGTTCTTTATGGAGGGCAGCTGGCCCGTCATATTGTCAGGGATAGAGTGCGGAAGCGTTACTGCGCGGCATGAGGGGGCTTACAGCGTGTTTTCGGCTGAAGCGGCCTGCGCTGCGGAGGGAGTCGTCCGCATCTCGCTCTACGGCGGCGGGAGAGAGGGATATCTGGGCGTGCTTGCTCCGGACCCGGAAGGGGTGTGGCGGCTGACGCGCAGGCTGACGCGAACCGAACTGTCCGGCTTTCCCGCCGCGCCGGAATATGCCGCCGAGTCGGGCGGGAAACCTCCGGCGGAGCCTGAACCCGAAGACGCGGGGACTCAGCCGGATGCGGAAAAAACCGAGGCGGAGCCGGAAACGGCTCCGCCCGCGCGGCCGGAGGAGCTGTGGTATGCCGCGCCCGACGGCACGCTCTCGCGCTTCGACGGAAAGCGGCTGCTGGTGGCCATACCCAGCAGCGGCGTGCGCGTCCCGGACTGGGCGAGGGGCGTCGTACAGCGCATAAACGGCAGGGAATACGTTGTATTTCCGCGGTGACAATGCTATAATAGCTTTATTATTGGGAGTATTGCACCGGGAGGTAACAATATGCTGATGACAGATATAATCGCTAAGAAGCGCGATGGCGGCGAGCTGTCGGCGGAGGAGATAGAATTCTTCATCCGCGGCGTAACCGACCAAAGCATACCGGACTATCAGACCGCGGCGCTGCTCATGGCCATAGTCTGGCGCGGGATGAATCGCCGCGAGACGCTTGACCTGACCCTCGCCATGATGAACTCCGGCGACACGCTCGACCTCAGCTCCATCACCGGCGTCAAGGCGGACAAGCACTCCACAGGCGGCGTCGGAGACAAGACCTCGCTCGCGCTGCTGCCCATGGTTGCGGCCCAGGGCGTGCGCATGGCCAAGATGTCCGGCCGCGGCCTCGGCCACACCGGAGGTACGCTCGACAAGCTGGAGAGCTTCCCCGGCTTTTCAAGTGCCCTGACGCATGAGCAGTTCCTGAGCCAGGTGGAGCGCGTCGGCTTCGCCATTGCCGGACAGACCGCGGATCTCGACCCCGCCGACAAAAAGCTTTACGCCCTGCGCGACGTAACCGGCACGGTGCAGAGCATACCGCTCATAGTCAGCAGCATCATGTCCAAGAAGCTCGCCGCGGGCGCGGACGTCATAGTCCTCGACGTCAAAACCGGCTCCGGAGCCTTTATGAAGACGGAGGCCGACGCGCTCGAGCTGGCGCGGGAGATGGTGGAGGTGGGCCGCCTTGCCGGCCGCAAAACCGTCGCCTGCATAACGGATATGGACCAGCCCCTGGGGAACGCGGTCGGCAACGCGCTGGAGGTCAGGGAGGCTCTGGCTCTGCTCAAGGGCGAGTACCACGGCGAGCTCGAGGAGCTCTGCCTCACGCTGGGCAGCTGCATTCTGACCGGCGCCGGCGCCGCTAAGGACGAGGCCGAGGCCCGCGCGAAGCTTGAGCGCGGCATAGCCGACGGCAGCGCGCTGGAGAAGTTCGCGGAGTTCATCGAGGCGCAGGGCGGGGACAGGCGCGCGGTGTACGACGGAGCCCTGCTGCCTGACGCGCCGGTGAAATATGAGGCAAAGTCCGAAGCGGGCGGCTATGTGCAGCACATCGACGCCGAGGGTGTAGGCCTGGTCAGCATGCACCTGGGCGGCGGGCGCGAGACCGCCGAGAGCGGGATTGACCTCGCGGTCGGCCTCGTCCTGCATAAAAAACGCGGCGACTTCGTGGCTCCGGGCGAGAGCCTCGCAACCATCCACGCCCGCAGCCTTGAGAGCGCCGTGAGCGCCGCAGAGCTGCTGCGCCGGGCCTATACGATAGGCTCGGACAGGCCCAATGACGTACCTTTTGTCAAGGCAATCATAAGAGCGGAGGACTGAAATGAAGATAACCTGCATCATGGACAACTGCGCGCTCGAGGGCTTTGAGCACGAGCACGGGCTGAGCTTTTACGTCGAAGCCTGCGGCAAGCGCTTCTTCTTCGACCTCGGCGCCGGCGGCGCCTTTCTCGAAAACGCGCGCCGCCTGGGCATAGACCCCGCGTCGGCCGACTTCGCCGTCATCAGCCACGGACACTATGACCACGGCGGCGGCCTCGCCGAATTCCTGAGGGTTAACGAGAGGGCGAAGGTTTACATAAGAAAAGGGGCCTTTGAGCGCTGCTATTCGAACAAACAGGGGGAGGGCCTGCACTACATCGGACTCGACTCCGCTCTGGAGAAGAACCCGCGTATTGTAGAGACGGATGAGCTCCGCGAGATATGCCCGGGAATTACGCTGTTTTCCGGCGTAAAGGGCGTGGAATTGCGTTCCCCGGCCAATGATATACTGCTCGGTCCGGACGCGCAGACTCCGGACGGCTTCGAGCACGAGCAGGATATGCTGATAGCCGAAGCCGGCAGGCGAGTGCTGATAGCCGGCTGCGCGCACAGAGGTATAGTTAACATAATGCAAAAGCTGAAGAGCATAGATCCCACGCCGCCCGACGCGGTTTTCGGAGGCCTCCACCTCTCCGTACCAGGCACGGACGCCGTTAACGAGGCGCTTGTGGACGGCACGGCGGAGCGCATGCTGGAGAGCCCCGGCACGGTATATTATACCGGCCACTGCACCGGGCTGCCAAGCTTTAAGCGCCTGCGCGAGCGCATGGGCGAGCGCATAAAATACCTCCCCGCCGGCCAGAGCGTGGAGCTTTAAAGCCATAAGCCTTCTCTGCCTGAGAGCAGCAAAAAGCCCGCCGCATCATTTGCGGCGGGCTTTGAGTTTACTGGTCATCCGATTCGGAATCAGCGGCGGACGGAGAGCGTGTCCAGACACGCCCGATTCCATAAATGATGAACACGAGCACGATTGTGGACAGCGGCCCGAGGACAAAGTCGAACATGAGCTTGAAGCCGAACGTCACCAGCAGTACTGCGGCGATGATGCACAGCGTTACTATAAGCCATTTGACCTTGTTCGACAATTATATCAGTCCTCTCAGGAGTTGCCGTACTTCTGCAGGCACTCGGGGTGCTCCTTGACGTACTTCTTGTTCTTGATGTTGCCGATGATGATGACCGGGATGACGATGGCAACGAGAGCCAAGTAGCCGTCGTAGCCGTAGGCGTAGGTGATGATGTCGCTGATGCCGACACGGCTTATCAGCATGCAGACGGCGACCATGATGACGCCGATAACGGCCATGCGGATACGCTCGTGGATGTTAACGCGCTGGAAGAACTTCTTGTCGATACGCAGGATCATCGTGTAGATAAGCGTTACGCAGGTGGACACGAAGGCGCAGAACAGCAGGATGGAGTAGGCTATGAGCAGCCAGTCCATGCCGACGTTGGAGCAGATGAACTGGTTGGGCAGGGCCCTGGCGCCGGCGGCCTCGATTTCGGGCATCCAGCCGAGGAGCATGAGGCCGGAGAGGGCCAGCATGCCGCCGTTCATGATGCCGCCGAAGATACCGGCCTTCTTGACGCCCTTCTGGTTGAGGGTGACGGCCGCGGCTATCATGGGCGGGATGGACACGCACTGGAAGCCGCAGTAGATTATAACGCCCTGCCAGAACGCCTTGCCGGGTGTGACCAGCGGGCGGCTGAAGGCGGCGAGAACCTCGTCGGGACGGTTGGCAACGCCGATGATTATCATCAGGCCCGCCGTAACTATAATGCCTATGGTAAGAACTGTGGAAGCCGCGATTATCAGCTTGACACCGAAGAGGCAGAGCAGGATAAGCAGCACGGCGACAAGGACGGTGCTCATAAGGGAAGCAGTCTCTTCCGTTCCGCCGGGGAACTGGAACACATCGTCAACCAGCAGGGCCGCGCCGGAGATAGCCGCCGCGACAGCCGCGAGAATTATGATGATGTAGAAGATTTCAAAGGTAATGCTCAGCCAGGGGTAGGGGCTCCACAGCTCGCGGAAGGTGTCCGCGTAGTTGTCGAGGCCGCGCAGGCGGGCAAACTTCATGATAACGTAGATGACATACGCCAGAATGCCCATGGATATGAGCGGGAACAGGACGGCCGTCCAGCCGTACTGCACGAAGTAGGTGATGACCTGGTTGCCGGTTGCGAAGCCCGCGCCGACGTGGGTGCCGAACCACACGGAGGCGACGGAGAAGCCAGCCGCTACTGTACCCTTGGTCACAGCCTTGCTCTCATTGGGGTTTTCAGTCATGGAACTCGGTTCTCCTTCCCATTTTTGATTTGCTCTCTCTTCTCTCATAGCTGCGTAATGCAACATGTCTGGATTATAATCCGAGTTAAAGATTGTTTCAATTCATGCGCACAATTATTAATAAATTGTAAAAATGCACTTATACAAAAGCAAAATCCCGAAAGCCGGCCGACGCTGCACCCGCGCGGGGCAGTTGTCAAGTATTTCACATCATTTCCAGCTCGATTTCAGTTGGTTAGCTAAAAACTTGTCTAACTTTTTTCTCTGAGCGCGTGCATTTTGGAAAAGCATTTTTTTCGGAACACTATTGTCGGATTTGTAGAATTATTGCGTATATCTTGATTTTGCATGGGCTCTTGTGGTAAAGTTAATGATGAAAAAAGCGATATGCCAAATGCAAAACTCAAGGATTTGCACTGAATTTGCACCTCGGGTGGTTAAGGTAAATGAACAGAGAAAAGCTCGAAAGCTATCTGGAGAAGAATCCGTTCGCAAAACTGAGCGACGTTGTCACCCAGATATTGTATGATGAGATTGTCGTTCTGGATATTCCTCCGGCTTCAAAACTGAACATCAACCAGATTGCCACGGATTTGGGGATTTCGCGCACGCCGGTGGTTGAGGCCATCAACCGCCTGCAGGCCATAGGCTTCGTCGAGACGCACCCGCGCGCGAGCGGCTTTTACGTCACGGACATGAACCTGCGCGACATGATAGACCTGTACGACGCTCGCACCGCAATAGAGTGCGAGGCCGCGGCCCTCTGCGCGGAAAAGGCAAGCGCGGAGCAGGTGGCGCAGATGGACAGCCTGGCCGCGGAATTCAAGAAGGCCGTGCCAAAGCTGGACGGAGTGCGGCTGAAGGAGACCGACATGCCCTTCCACAAGCTTGTTGTGGAGTCCAGCGGCAACAAGTACCTTATCCGCAGCTACAATGAGCTGCTGCCCAATCTGAAGATGTATCAGGGCTCCTGGACGAAGTTCATAAACCCCGGCACGACCAATCCCTGGTCCAGCCAGGTTGTGCATCAGCATGTGGCCATAGTTTCGGCCATAAAGCTGCACATACCGGCCCTGGCCCGGCAGGCCATGGCCGAACACATACAGTCCAGCCTGAATTTTGTGGCATACTGCGAGGACAGCGGCGATGTGTTTGCCGTTTTCAAGCGCGTGCCGGACAGGGATAAGGGCGGCAAATAAGACGGAGGTAAATTTAATGAAGATAGCCATGATTGGCTCCGGCGCGGCCGGAAGCGTATTTGCAGCTTACCTGCGCCGCGGAGGCGCCGACATGTACCTCGTGGACAGGTACAAGGCCCATATGGATAAAATAGCGTCCGACGGCCTTACTTTCCGCTGCAGGGGCGAGGAATGTGTCCTCACGGGCTTCCACACCGGGCCCACGGCGGCGGAGCTGCCGGTTATGGATATAGTAATCCTCATGGTGAAGGCCACGCAGACGGACGGCGTAATGCCCGACGTCATGCACTGCGTGGGGCCGGAGACCGTTGTCGTCTCCCTCCAGAACGGCATAGGCAACGACGAAATACTGATGAAATACGTCCCCCGTACCAGGATAATGTACGGAGCGGGCGTTATAGGCACGGAACTGGCCGGGCCGGGCTGCTGCGTAAGCAAGCCGGAGGACGGTATACAGATGTTCTTCGGCGCCGTTGAAAAGAGCCCGGAGACCGACAGGGCCGGCAGGTATCTCGAGGAGACCTTTGAGGCGGGCGGCTGCCACGCGAGCTTTGAGGACGACGTGCGCGTCCTGCTCTGGAAAAAGGCCGTCACCAACAGCGGCTACAACGCCGTCTGCGCCGTCACGCGCCTGCGCCTGCACTTCTGCATGGACAACGAATGGGGCATGAAGCTTCTCATGAACGTCTGGCGCGAGGGCTGCGCCGTGGCGAAGGCCCTCGGCGTCGGCGATATCTGGCCGCTTATCGAGGCAGACATAGCGAACCTCCGCGCCAACCTCGGCGATTACTATCCCAGCATGGCCCAGGATGCAGTGCTGCACCACCGCCAGACTGAGGTGGACGTGCTCAACGGCGCAATCGCCATGTACGGCGAGAGGCTCGGCATCCCGACGCCGTACAACAGCGTGCTGGCCGACCTGATTCGCTGCATCCAGGCCAACTACGATAACCAGTACGGCGCAGAAAACGGCTAATCCGCTCTCTCCGCCCCGCAAGGGGCGCACTCATAGCAGTCAATCAACCACCGTCAACAAACATTAGGAGGAAGAGAAAGTATGAAAATCGCAATGGTAGGATCCGGCGCTGCCGGCAGTGTGTTCGCGAGCTATCTCCGCGCGGGCGGCGCGGACATGACCCTTATCGACCCGTACAAGGCCCATATGGACGCTGTCCGTGACAACGGCATGAAGTTTACCATTTACCCCGACAAGACCACCGTCCTGACCGGCTTCCACACCGCTTACAGCGCCGACGAAGTCGATACCATGGACATCGTCATCTTCATGACCAAGGCCAACCAGCTCGAGAACGCCATCGTCGGCGCCAAGCACTGCATCGGCGAGAACACCGTCCTCGTTTCCCTCATCAACGGTCTCGGCAACGACGACAAGCTGCTGAAGTACTATCCTGCCTCCCGCTGCATGGTCGGCTCCGGCGTTATCGGCACCGCGCTTGACGGCCCCGGCGGCTGCGTTTCCACCCCGAGCGAGGGCGTCATCATGAACTTCGGCGCGCTTGAGAACAACGAGCTCACCCAGGCCGCCGGCAAGTACATGGAGGACTGCTTCAACAAGGGCGGCTGCGAGGCCGTGTTCCGCGAGGACGTCCTGCCCTTCATCTGGAAGAAGGTCATAGTCAACTGCACCGTCAACACCGTCTGCGCCGTCACCCGCCTGAAGATTGGCTATGTCGAGAACAACCCCTACGGCCAGAAGCTGTTCCACAACGTTATCCGTGAGTGCTGCGCCGTTGCCGAGCACAAGGGCGTGCACCTCGACCCCGACGAGTTCATCCGCGTTGACCACCAGCACATCATCGACAACATCTCCGACTACTACCCCAGCATGGCCCAGGATATGCTGTACAAGAAGCTGCGCACCGAGGTCGATACCCTGACCGGCACCATAAGCGACTACGGCAAGCAGTTCAACGTCCCCACCCCCACCCGCGACGTGCTCAGCGACATAGTCCGCTGCGTACAGGACAACTACGACAACCAGTACGGCGAAAAGAACGGCGCCGTCAACGCCTGAATGCCGCAAACCTGATTCCCGCGCGGCGGGAGAGCAACGGAGGAAGCAATGAAAGAGGTCATAGTTCTCATAGGCAATTACGGTTCGGGAAAGACGGAGCTCGCGCTCAATTTCGCGTTCCGCGCGGCGAGCGAGGGCAAGAAGGTAGAGATGCTCGACCTGGACATGGTCAACACCTACTTCCGCCTGACTGACCGCGGCAATCTCATAAAAATGAAAGAGATACGCCTCGTTTCGCCCAACTTCGTCCACTCGAGCGTAGAGACGCTCTCCCTGCCTGCCGAGGTCGCAAGCGCATTTGCCCTCGACTGGGACACGGTCATCTTCGACGTAGGCGGAGACCCCGCCGGCGCCACGGCGCTCGGACGCTACCATGAGGACTTCGAGGCTCTGCCAGAGGGCAGCCTGCAGGTGCTCAACGTCGTAAACACGCGCCGCCCCATGGCCGGAACGCCGGATAAGCTGCTGAGCCTCATGGAGGGCATGCAGAGGCATTCCAGGCTGAAGGTCACGGGGTTCGTGAACAATACGAACCTCGCCAGGCTCGCAAGCGCGGACGATTTGCGCGACGGCTACGAGATTATCGCCGAGGCCAGCCGCCGGAGCGGCGTGCCCGTAGCCTATACTTCGGGACGCCCGGACCTCCTCGCCGAGTTCATGGCCGAGGAGCGCGACCCCAGATATGTGGGCACGCCCCTGCCCATAGAGACCTATATGCACCGCGACTGGGAAACCTTCACCCGCGAGGGGCTGTGAGGCCCGGACGGGAACACTTTTATCCTGCGCAACCGTAAACTACATCATAGAAACGAGGTAGAAGCATGGTTAAATTCACCATCAATGAAGAGCTGTGCAAGGGCTGCGGACTCTGTGTCCGTGCATGCCCGAAGAAGATACTGCAGCTCTCCAAGACCAAGCTGAACGCCAAAGGCTATCACCCGGCTGAGATGATGGACGTCTCGGCCTGCATCGCCTGCGCGTCCTGCGCCCGCACATGTCCCGATGTGGTCATCCGCATCGAGAAGGATTGAGGAGGAGGAACAGACATGGCATTGACTCTGATGAAGGGCAGCGAAGCCATAGCCGAGGCCGCTATCCGCGCCGGCTGCCGCTATTTCTTCGGCTACCCCATAACCCCGCAGACTGAGATTCCCGAGTATATGTCCGAGCGCATGCCCGAAATCGGCGGCTGCTTCCTGCAGGCCGAGAGCGAAGTCGGCGCCATCAACATGGTTTACGGCGCCGCCGGAACCGGCGAGCGCGTGCTCACCAGTTCCTCTTCCCCCGGAGTATCCCTCAAGCAGGAGGGCATCAGCTACATAGCCGGCGCCCAGCTGCCCTGCGTCATCATGAACGTCATGCGCGGCGGCCCCGGCCTCGGCAGTATCCAGGCCGGCCAGGGCGACTACTTCCAGGCCACCAAGGGCGGCGGCCACGGCGACTATCACCTCGTCGTTTTCGCTCCCGCCTCCGTTCAGGAAGCCATTGACCTCATGAGCGTCGCTTTCGACACCGCCGACAAGTATCAGTGCCCGGTCATGGTCGTCGCCGACGGCATGATCTGCCAGATGATGGAGCCTGTCGTCCTTCCCGAGATGAAGGAATACAAGGTTGACCTGGAGAAGAAGCCCTGGGCTGCCAACGGCCACGGATTTTCCAAGAAGTCCGGCCGCAGCATCGTCAACTCCATGTACATCACCACCGAGGCCCTCAGCGAGCACAACGAGGTCCTGCAGGCCAATTACCGCCAGATAGAGGCCAACGAGGTTCGCTACGAGGCCTACAACCTCGAGGGCGCCGAGATAGTCGTCACCGCTTTCGGCACGGTTGCCCGTATCGCCAAGAGCGCCATCGACGACCTCAAGGAAGAGGGCGTCAACATCGGCATGATTCGTCCGATTACCCTCTGGCCCTTCCCGTACAAGGAGCTGCATGACGCGGCCATGGCGCCGGGCGTCAAGGCCGTTCTCGACGTCGAGCTGAACGCCGGCCAGATGCTCGAGGACGTCAAGATCGCCATGAACGGTGAGAAACCGGTCGACTTCTTCGGCCACTACGGCAGCCAGATGCCGACGCCGGAGGAGATTAAAGAGAAGCTGCTCAGCATGAGGGAGGTACTGTAATGGCCGTAGTATTTGAAAAGACCAAGATGCTGACCGATACCGTGTTCCACTACTGCCCCGGCTGCAACCACGGTATAGCGCATCGTCTGGTCGCCGAGACCATAGAGGAGCTGGGCCTTGAGGACAACGTTATCGGCGTCGCCCCCGTCGGCTGCTCCGTCTTCGCTTACGATTACTTCAACTGCGATATGTTCGAGGCCGCGCATGGCCGCGCCCCCGCCGTCGCCACCGGCATCAAGCGCGTGCACCCCGAGACCTGCGTCTTCACCTATCAGGGCGACGGCGACCTGGCCTCCATCGGCACCAATGAGATAGTCCACGCCGCCCACCGCGGCGAGAAGCTCACCGTCATCTTCATCAACAACGCCATCTACGGCATGACCGGCGGCCAGATGGCCCCCACCACCCTGGTGGGCCA
>CALXGL010000182.1 GCA_944387825.1 uncultured Oscillospiraceae bacterium
CACCCCCTTCCCCGAGGCGCTCCACCGCAGCCCCCACGTCGCCTACAAGGTCGACGACCTCCAGAAGTACGTCGACGACGCCGACTCCGTCATCTGCGGCCCCATGCCCGCCAACGACAAAGGCGACACCCTGGCCTTCGTCTGGAAAGACGGCGCCATCCTGGAGCTCTACCACGAAGCCTGAGTCCCCGCCCGAAAGCATCTCTTCTCAATAATGAAACAAAAACGGCTGTCAGCTCACGCTGGCCGCCGTTTTTGTTTGGCAAAAATACCCTTATATTTCTATCCACGCCGCTGAGCGGCGACCTGCGCTATTTCTAACGCTGCTCCATTGTAGCATCATCCGGCCGCCGAGACAATATTATTATTTATTTTCCCAAAATATACTTGACATCATTCACTGGCGATGCTATCATAGGTCTAGCAATAATACTCTTATGAAAGAAGAGATGAAAATGCTGATTGCTCACACGCGTGATGAAGGCGGCGCGGAGCAAACGCTCGCTGAACACAGCAGGAACGTTGCCGCGCTCTGTGCCGAGGCCTGCGCGGGCGTGGGATTGGAGAAACTGGGATACCTGACCGGGCTGCTTCACGATATGGGGAAAGCCAGCCCTTCCGTGCAGAAACGGCTCCGCGGCGAACTTGACAAGCGGCTTAATCACTCCTCGGCGGGGATGCGCTGGATTATGGACGCGGTTCGGGCAATGCCTGCGAGCGCGCATTTGGCAGCCCAGATGGCCGCGCTGGCTATCGGCTGTCATCACAGCGGCCGCTGTGACGTTGTGTCTCCGCTGGGCAAAGAGTCGTGGAAGGACAGGATGTCCTCAGAGAGCGCGGATGGGCTCTACAAAGAATGTGTGGAAAGCTTTCTCACCGAGGTTGCCTCACAGGACGAGCTTCTCCGCCTCCTCGACGAAGCTGCCGCAGAAGTGGCGGCTCTGAGGCTGTCGTTGCGGCGTTTTGATTCCGACGCCGCTCAGCGCGAGTTTGCGCGCGGCTTCGTGCAGCGGCTGCTGTTCAGCGCGCTGGTGGATGCCGACTGGACGGACACCGCCTGTTTTATGGACAATGTCCCGCTGCCAAAGCGGCCGGACGGTGCGGCCCGCTCGGCCCTCTGGGCTGAGCTTGCCGCCCGCGGCGAGGCGTATATCGGCGCAATGCCGGAAAAACACCCCATCGACGCGCTGCGGCGCGAGCTCTCCGAGCGCTGCCGCGACGCAGGCCGGGGCGCGGCGCCCGGGATTTACCGACTCTGCCTCCCCACGGGCACGGGCAAAACTTATGCCGGACTGCGCTTTTGCCTTCAGGCGGCGCAGGGCATAAACGCGCGGCACATT
Organism: uncultured Oscillospiraceae bacterium; assembly: GCA_944387825.1. Classification (GTDB taxonomy): domain Bacteria; phylum Bacillota; class Clostridia; order Oscillospirales; family Oscillospiraceae; genus Scatomorpha. The sequence continues at coordinate 1,341 of CALXGL010000182.1, forward strand.
TTCTATTTTGCCCCATACAAATCCATAACCAGCCAGAACGCGCAGCGCATCCGCGAGGCTCTCGGAGACGAGAACGTGCTCGAGCACCACTCGGACTTCATCGCGGAGAGCGACGACGAGCGGAAAATCTACGCCGCCCGCAGCAGCCGCTGGGAGGGCTCGCCGGTTATTTGCAGCACAATGGTCCAGCTGCTGGACACGCTCTTCGCCGCTCCGAGGCGCAATGTGCGCCGCCTTGCCCCGCTGGCCGGCTCCGTGCTGCTCTTCGACGAAGTGCAGGCGCTGCCGCTCAAGCACACGTATCTCTTTAACTTCGCCGTAAATACGCTCACCGAGCTTCTGGGCTGCGTTGTCGTGCTCTGTACCGCCACCCAGCCCAAGCTTGAAACGCTGGAGCATCCGCTTATGCTGCACGAAGGCTGCGACATCGTCCCCGGCTGCTCCAAGCTGTTTGAGCAGCTGCGCAGGATAGAGTGCAATACCGACGGGTGCAGGGGCAGGGGTATGACCACCTCCGAGCTGGCGGATTTCGTCAGCGCAATTTCGGACGAGCACCGCAGCACGCTCGTCGTTATGAACACAAAGCCGTCGGCAGTGAAGCTATGCGCCGAGCTCAAAGAACGCCTGGACGGCGACGTGCGGCTTTTCTGCCTCACGACGCGGCTCTGCGCGGCCCATCGGAGGGCGCTCATCGCCGAGCTCGAGGGGCTGCTCAATGACAAAAACGCCCGCGTAGTCTGCGTCAGCACCCAGCTGATCGAGGCCGGCGTGGATTTGAGCTTTGACTGCGCCGTTCGCTCGCTGGCCGGGCTGGTCAGTGCCGTGCAGGTCGCCGGGCGCTGCAACCGCCACGGTGAGCTCGGGCTGGGCACGCTGTATCTGGTCGACTGCATAGATGAAAATCTCTCCCGTCTGGAAGAAATAGACGAGGCCAAAAAGGTCTGCAAAGAACTGCTTCTGCTCATGCCGGAGGGCACCGACTGGATGAGCCCGGCGGCCATGGACAGATATTATGATTTGCTGTATTCCGAGCGTCGCAGCCTGAATGAGATGAAGTACAACAGCAAAGACGATTCCGGCTTGGCTATATCCCTCGTCGACCTGCTGTCCTTGAACAAGCAGGGCATGACAGCGCGGGCTGGCGCGGGAGAGAAGCTGCCCCGCCATTCGCTGTGTCAGGCCTTCGGCACCGCCGAGGCGGCGTTCAGAGCCATAGAGGACAACGGCACCAGCGTGCTTGTGCCCTACGGCGGCGGTAAAGAGCTTATTGAAAAGCTGCTGTCCGGCAATCCTCCCGCCGCGGTCTTCCGCGAGCTTGAGAACTACGCCGTCCAGCTCGGCGACGGCGAGCTCAAGCGCCTCGGCAGCGCTGTATATACGGCGCTTGACGGCGCGGTCAACATTTTGCAGGAGAATTATTATGACGGCAACAGGATTGGCGTCGTCTTTGACCCGCTCCCGCTGAACAATATGTTTGCATAAAGAAAGGAGGAGGCGATTTGCGGTTTAAGAATTCGATCGAGCTGCGGCTATGGGGACGCTATGCCCTCTTCAGCGAACCCATAACCCGCGTCGGCGGCGAGAAGTGCAGCTACCCCGTGCCGACCTATGAGGCCATAAAGGGCGTGCTCGAGAGCTGCTACTGGAAGCCGACCTTTATCTGGTATCCGGACAAGCTGCGCGTCATGCACAAGATAGAGACGGAGAGCAAGGGAATACGTCCGATTCGTTACAACGACGGCACAAACGACCTATCATACTACACCTATCTTGTCAACGTAGAGTACCAGATACAGGCGCATTTCGAGTGGAACGAGCGCCGGCCCGACCTTGCATTCGACAGAAACGAGAACAAGCACTTCTTCATCGCCAAGCGCATGCTCGAGCGCGGCGGCCGGCGCGACGTCTATCTCGGCTCGCGCGAGTGCCAGGGCTACATCGAGCCCTGCGTTTTCGGCGAGGGCAAGGGCTACTATGACCATACGCCCGGCGTGCCGCTCGGGCTCATGGTGCACGGCTTCACTTATCCCGACGAGGGCGGGGACGGCATGCTGAAAGAGCGGCTGTGGCGGCCGGTGATGAAGGAGCGCGGCGTCATAGAGTTCTGCCGGCCCGAGGAGTGCCCGGTCGTCAATCCGATAAAGCGGTCGAAGATAAAGACCTTCACCGCCGGGAAAAACTTCAGCCCCGTAGACGAACTGGCGGAGGAGGTGGAGCGCGATGGGCTGGCTTGACCGCTGCTATGAGACCTATGAGAAAAACCTCTCTGAGGTAGGCAAGCCCGCGAAACGTGGGGATAAGGACGCGCCCATGCTCCTTCCAGTCGCGCACACGACGCAGAAGGCGCATATCGAGATAAGCCTCTCCGCCTCAGGTGAATTCCTTTTCGCGCGCGTCGTGAGGCCGGACGAGGCGACGACGGTCATACCATGCACGGAGGAATCCTCGGCACGCACACGCGGTTATGTACCGCATCCCCTGGCCGACAAGCTGCAATACATTGCCGGCGATTATGCCATGTACGGCGGGAAGAAAGAGCCGGCATTCACGGACTATGTTCAGCAGCTGAAAAGCTGGTGCGAATCTCCGTACGGCCATGCTAAAGCCCGTTCTGTACTGACTTATGTTGAAAAGGGCTCTGTAGCTGCCGACCTCGTCGCCGCCCGCGTGCTTGTCACAGGCGGCGACGGAAAGCTTATCTCTGACTGGAAGAAGTACGACGGTGAAAAGCCGCTGATAGCCGGAGAGTTGGCGGACGAAACCGAGTGCTTTGTCCGCTGGCGCGTAGACGGAGCGCCTCTTCATGAGGATATCGGCGTATGGCAGAGCTGGATTGACTATTACGAGTCCGGCTTTACCAACCGCGGCGTCTGTTATATTACCGGTCAGGAAACCGCGCTTTCACAGCTCAGCCCCAAGAAAATCCGCAACGCCGGTGACGGCGCGAAGCTCATTTCCAGCAATGACACCACCAACTTCACCTTCCGCGGCGAGCGCTTTTCCGAAGCAGAGCAGGCGCTGTACATTGGCTATGATACAACCCAGAAAGCACATAGCGCGCTGCGCTGGCTTATCGGCAAGCAGGGGATTTTCAACGGCGGCCAGACCATCCTTGTCTGGGGTACCGAAAACGAAGACATACCGCCCGTCACTGGGGATTCGATCAGCTTTGCCGGAGAGGACGACCTGGAAGACGAGCTCGAGAGCGCCGGCGACGACATAGTCGACACGACACGCACGGCTTTCGCGGAACTGTTCAACAGGAAAGCCGCAGGCTACCAGGCAACGCTCGGCGACCACACCAAGATAAGCGTTATGATACTCGACGCGGCTACCGCCGGACGCCTGTCCGTGAAATACTACCGCGAGCTGAGCGGTTCGCGGCTTATAGACAGCATTCTCGACTGGCACAATACTTTCGCCTGGCAGCACAACTACCGCAAGCTGCAGCTTGAAAAGGGCGGAAAAAATAAAGACGCCTACATAAGCTTTTACGGCGCGCCTTCTCCATATGACATCGCCAAGTCAGCCTACGGCGCAAACGCGGACGAAAAGCTGATAAATCAGACGATCGAGCGCCTGCTTTCATGCATAACCGAGGCCAAACCGCTTCCCCGCGACATCATGCTCTCCGCCGTCCGCCGTGCATCCAACGGTGCCGCGATGGAGCAATGGGAAGCGCGCAAAACACGCAGCATAGCCTGCGCACTGGTGCGCGGATACCACAATAGAAACCTAAAGGAGGATTACACGATGGCCGTAAACGAGAGTTGCACCGACCGCAGCTACCTCTTCGGGCGCATACTTGCCTGCGCAGATTTCATTGAGTACTGCGCCCAAAACCCCGGCGAGGTCAAGGCTGCCGAGCGCAGGCCAACCAATGCGCAGCGCATGGAGGTCGTCTTCACCCAGCGCCCGTCGAAAACCTGCAAGCTTCTGAGAAAGCAGCTCGTACCATATATAAACCGCCTGGTAAAGAACGGGCAAGGCCTTGCCGGCGTAAAGAAAATGGAGGAGCTGCTGGCCGAAATGCCCATCGAGGATTTCAACGACAAGCCGCTCAACGAGCTCTATCTGCTCGGCTACGCCAGCCAAAGGCAGGAGTTCTTCACTTCCAGGAAAGATAAGAACGCCGGCGACGGCGAGAACAGCTAAATAAGGAGGAAAAAGAAAATGTCATCTCTTCAGAACAAGATAGACTTCGCCCTTGTCATCGCCGTCAGCAACGCCAACCCCAACGGCGACCCGCTCAACGGCAACCGCCCGCGCGAGACCTACGAGGGTTTCGGCGAAATATCCGACGTCTGCCTCAAGCGCAAGATACGCAACCGCCTCATGGACATGGGCGAGTGCGTCTTTGTCCAGTCCGACGACCGCTGCACCGACGGATTCCGCTCGCTCAAGGAGCGCGCTGATGCCGTCAAAGAGCTCAAAACCAAGGACAGGGATGAGTATGCGCGCGTCGCCTGCGAAACCTGGCTCGATGTGCGCAGCTTTGGTCAGGTCTTCGCCTTCAAGTCCGGCAGCAAGGACGACGGCGTCTCCGTCGGCGTGCGCGGTCCGGTGTCCATCCATCCGGCTTTCAGCGTCGACCCGATTGTGATTGACAGCATCCAGATAACCAAGAGCGTAAACAGCGAGCCCGCGGCTAAGAAGTCCAGTGACACCATGGGCATGAAGCACCGCGTCGGCTTCGGGCTTTATACCACCTTCGGCAGCATCAACTGCCAGCTCGCCGAGAAGACCGGCTTCTCCGACGCCGACGCCGAGGCCATCAAAGCCGCCCTGCGCACTCTCTTTGAAAACGACGTCTCCTCCGCCCGTCCAGATGGCAGCATGGAGGTCGTCAAACTCTATTGGTGGCGGCACAACTGCAAGAACGGGCAGTATTCCTCCGCCAAGGTGCACCGCCTGCTCAAGGTCGAGAAGAAGGCTGACGACCCGCGCAGTATTGACGATTACGAAATCACCTGCGGCGAGCTGCCCGGCCTCGCGGTTGAAGTCTATGACGGGGAGTGACGACTATCTGCAAATCTCCGGCATACAGCACTTCTGCTTTTGCCGGAGGCAGTGGGCGTTAGCCTACATGGAGCAGCAATGGAGCGAGAACCTGCGCACGGCCGAGGGCCGCCTGCTGCACGGGAGGGCCCATGATGAAACGCTGAGCGAAAAGCGGGGCGGGCTGCTCACGGTGCGCGGTATGCGTGTGGTCTCGCACCGGCTGCGCATGAGCGGCGAGTGCGACGTCGTGGAGTTCCGTGCCGACCCGGGCGGCGTGGAACTCCGTGGCCGCGAGGGGCGCTGGCTGCCCATGCCCGTGGAGTATAAGCGCGGCTCGAGCAAGGAAAACGACGCCGACCGCCTTCAGCTGTGCGCCCAGGCCATGGCGCTGGAAGAGATGCTCGCCTGCGAGGTGCCCGTCGGGGCCATATTCTACGGTGAGACCCGCCGGCGCGAGCCGGTGGAAATTTCACCGGAGCTGCGCGGAAAGGCGCAGGCCATGGCCGACGAGATGAACGGCTATTTTCAGCGCGGACATACGCCCAAGGCCAATCCCGGTAAGCACTGCAACGCCTGCTCGCTGAA
>CALXGL010000183.1 GCA_944387825.1 uncultured Oscillospiraceae bacterium
CCTGCTCCAGCTCCTCGCGGAGCTTCTGTATCCTGCGGCGGATGTGCCGGCGGTCGGTCTCGAGCTGCGTCTCGCCGGGGCCGCGCGTGCCTATGGGCGAGGAGCCGCCCGAGGCCGTCTGGCGCACAAGGTGCGTCCACATGCCCGTGAGCCGCGGCAGCAGATACTCGTACTGCGCGAGCTCGACCTGCAGCTTGCCCTCGCGCGTGCGCGCCCGCTGGGCGAAGATGTCGAGGATGAGGCCGCTGCGGTCCAGGACGCGCACGCCCAGCTCCTCGCCCAGGACGCGCATCTGGCTCGGCGTGAGCTCGTTGTCAAAGACGGCGAGGTCGCAGTCCGCGTTCGCGATGAGCTCCTTGAGCTCGGCCACCTTGCCGCCGCCTATGAAGCTGCGCGGGTCCGGCGACGCGCGCTGCTGCAGCACCTCGCCCACGACCTCGCCGCCCGCCGTCTCCACAAGCGCCGCGAGTTCGTCCATGCTCTCCTCGGTCGAGCGCTCGCTCTCATCCATGCTGTTGGCGGCCAGGCCCGCAAGCACGGCGCGCTCTTTTTTCTTTGCAGTCTCTGTCAAATCAAAACCTCACACATTAAAAACAATCGCCCGGCGCCAGAAAACGCCGGGCAATGATTATCCGTCTTACTTGATGCCGTACTTCTTGTTGAACTTATCGACGCGGCCGCTGGTGTCGACGAGCTTCTGCTTGCCGGTATAGAACGGGTGGCACTTGGAGCAGATTTCGACGGTGATGTTCTCACGGGTGGAACCGGTCTCAATCACGTTGCCGCAGGCGCAGCGAATCGTGGTCTTATAGTACTTGGGATGGATGCCTTCCTTCATGTCTTTCACCTCAGCTTGAGCTGCCTTGAGTATGCGCTGCATGGTTACAAGGCGCAGATGGTATTTTAGCACAAGCCCAGCAAAATGGCAAGCACAAATTGATTATTTTCCGCAAAAACAAACCCGCGCCCTGTTTGCAGGGCGCGGGCTTGTTTCCGGTATCTATGGGCAGGGAGAAGCGCGTGTCAGAGGGCCACGACTGTGCGCGGGAAACGGTCCGTCATACCGCCCACGGGCGCCGCGCGTCCGTCGGTTTCGGCAGGGCCGCAGGCCGCAAGGGAAAGTGCAAGTGCAAGTGCCAGAATGAAGGCTGCCGCGCGTTTCATGTCGTTTCCCCCTTTCACTGGCCAGAGCATACCTCTCCTTTGTATCAAAACTGCATCATAAGTTTGGACGAATTGTGAAGAATCGGCGGCACAATTGTAAAATCCGAAAAGCGGGCCGCAAACCTTTGCTCCTGCGCCGCGCCGGGCCTGTTTTTCAGTTGACAAGCCATAGCCGTTGCTGTATGATACATTTGGTATGTCAGGTATGTCCCCATTCAATATAATGGAGGTTTAACCGTATGAAGAGAAATACAAGAGTTGGCCTCGTAACTTCCGGCGGCGACTGCCAGGGTTTGAACGCGGCCATACGCGGCGTGGGCAAGGCGCTCTTCCAGTATGTCCCCAACGTCGAGATTTTCGGCATGTACGACGGCTACAAGGGCCTCATTGAAGGCGACTACAAGTTCATGGAGAGCAGGGATTTCTCCGGCATCCTCACCGAGGGCGGCACGATACTGGGCACCTCGCGCCAGAAGTACATTCCGGGCAAGGCCATTGTGGACGAAGAGGGCAACGACCTCATGCCCGCAATGCTGGACACCTACAACCGCCTCAACCTCGACTGCCTGGTCGTCATGGGCGGCAACGGCACGCAGAAGAGCGCGAAGCTCCTCTCCGACGCCGGCATGAACATCGTCACCCTGCCCAAGACCATCGACAACGACATTTTCGGCACGGACACCACCTTCGGTTTCCAAAGCGCCGTGGACATCGGCACGAACGTGATTGACTACATCCACTCCACCGCGAGCAGCCACTCCCGCGTCTTCCTCGTGGAGCTCATGGGCCGCGACGCCGGCTGGCTTACGCTCAACGCCGGCATAGCCTCGGGCGCGGACATCATCCTGATACCCGAGATACCCTACAACATCGAGAAAGTGGCCGAGGCGCTCGAGGAGCGCCGCCGCTCCGGCCGCAACTTCAGCATCATCGCCGTGGCCGAGGGCGCCGTAAGCGACACCGACGCCGTCCTGAGCGAGGAGGAGCGCCGCCGCGCCAAGGAGGAGAGCCGCCACTCCACGATATCCTACCGCATAGCCAGCGAACTTGAGGAGATGACCGGCCAGGAGACCCGCGTCACCGTACCGGGCCACTATCAGAGGGGCGGTCCCCCCTGCCCCTACGACCGCGTGCTCGCCACGCAGTTCGGCACCGCCGCCGCGCACCTCATCATGCAGAAGCAGTACGGCACAATGGTCGGCATCCGCAACGGGCAGATAGTCTCCGTCCCGCTCGAGGACGCCGCCAGCCGTACAAAGTTCCTGCCTACGGACCACCCGCTTATACAGGTTGCGAGGGACATCGGCATCAGGTTCGGAGATTAAAACAAAAAGGACGCCGCAAGGCGTCCTTTTGCTGTATACGTGCTTATTTTACGATTTTCACATAGCCCTCGCGGCGGGCGGCGGCCATGGGAAGCTCGCCGTCGGGATAGCCCAGGATGCAGTTGCCGACGCCTATCCAGTCGCCTTCGACGCCCCATTTTTTGAGCAGTTCACGGCCCTCGGGCAGTTCAAACGTCTCGTAGGCGCGATTCACCCAGCAGGAGCCGAGACCGAGCGCGTGCGCGGCGTTCATCATGTTGCCCATGACGAGCGAGGCGTCCTGCACCCCGTTGCGGTTCCCGGCCTGGGCCAGCACGACCACAACCGTGGGCGCGCCGTAGAAGGGGTCGGAGGTCACGCCCATAATATTGGCGTTGAGGCTGCTGAGCCTGGCTATGTCGCCCCTGTCCTGAACGGCTATTATCATCGGAGACTGCGTCCCCTTGGCCGTAGGAGCATAGGTGCCGGCGGTCAGCACGGCGTTCAGCTCCTCGTCGCTTATCTGTTCGCTTTTGTACTTTCTGACGCTGCGGCGGGTAAGAAGATTTTCATATGCTGCGTTCATGAATAAGCACCTCCATGCGAATACTGTATACATTGTACACCGTTTTCCGCTCTTTGGCAATACGCTTGACAGCCGTGTAAGAGGATGATATCCTCGTTTTGAGGTGGGATAATGTCAGCTTTTTCAGGCAGCGCTCCCGATGGGGCGGACTTCGCCCTGCGCATAAACAGCGACGAATGCGAGCCGTATATAAGGCGCGGCGGGACGGTTTTTATCCGGCGCGGCGGCGAGCTGCGCGACGGGGACGTCGGGCTGTTCCTCGACGGCGGTCAGGCCGTTGTGCGCCAGTACTGCGAGGACTGGGCGGGCAACGCCTACCTTTTCGCGCTCAACCGGCGGCGCAGCGAGCTGGACAGGATGTACCCCGCGCATTCCGGGGCGGTCTGCTGCTTCGGGCTGGCGCTAGGTCTGGGCGAGATCCCGCTGCCGGAGCGCTAGGCCCGGCGGCTTATTTTTTGAGTTCGGGTATGTCTATCTCCGCCGGGTCGTCGGGACCTTCGACGAGCTCCCATATGTCGCCGTTGCTCTCGAGGTCGCCTATCACGTCAAGCGGCTGCTTCACATAGCGCGCATGGCCCTGGGCGGCGACGGTGCCGTCGGGCAGGATTATTTCACCCTCGCCGTCGAATATGATGCGGGTGTTGCGCGTAATGCGCCCCGTGACGATGAGCGGCGTGTCGTAGGGCACGGGGTGGCGGTAGCGCACGTTTATGTCGCCGGTGACGGCCCAGGTGTCCGGCTCGGTGACGTTTATGGCGCGGCCCATGGTCTCGTCGAGCATGGCGCAGATTACGCCGCCGTGGACGCGGCCGGGGTAGCTCTGGTGCCGCGAGTCGGCCCTTACCAGCGCGCAGATTGTGCCGTCCTCCAGCTCATAGAAGCCCGCGTGCAGCCCGAAGGGGTTGTTTACGCCGCAGACAAAGCAGTTGCCGGAGTTGTTGTGCTTCCTGATTACTTTCTTGACCAATTTTTGCACCTTCGTATTCTTCGAATATTTTTGGGGGAACCCCTTGAAAGGGTTCCCCCAACACCCCTTATGATTTATTTAATCACAGGGGAATTCCGCGGCCTGCGGTCCGAAACCGCTCACAGTCCGAAGACCGCGAGGACGCTCTGCCATGCGTCGCGGGCGGCGGTTATCACCTTGGCGAGGTCGTAGTTTGCGAACACCGTATCCGCTATGCGGATGAGGTCCGCGTCCATTACGAGCGCTATGCCGAAAAGTATCGCGCCCAGGGCGAGACAGAGCAACGCAATCGTAATAACTATGCTCCAGGCCCGTTTCATTCGCGCACCTCCCCACGGCACCAGGCGTCGGCCCGGGCAAACGCGCGGCCGTAAAGGCCGATAAAGCAGCGGATGAAGAACCACAGCGCAAAGAACACTATGGGCAGGCCGACTGCCGCAACGGCCAGGCCGAAGCCAACCGTCAGCATGATGTCCGCCGCAACGTTCATGCCCAGGAATGCGAAGGATATGAACACGCCCCCCGCATAGAGCAGCGCCGCGCCCACGGCCAGCAGCGCCAGCGTCACTGCCGCGAATACCGCGGCGAGCGGAATGCCCGGCACCACGGTCAGCAGCGCGGTCAGGAACACCCTGCCGCCCTTGCGCGGCGGCCGCTCCGGTTCAGGCTCCGGAAAATCGGGAAGGAACGGCTCCGGCTCTTTCTCCGGCTCCGGCTCGGGTTCTTCCGGCTCGCCCGCCGGTTCCGGTTCTTCCTCCGGCGCGGCAGGCTCGGCCGCGCTCTCCGCGCTTTCAGGCTCTTTCGCCGGCTCGGAGTACACCTCAACCGTCTCCGTGCCTATCGTTACGGTCTCCGCGCTCACGGGCTCGTCCTCTGTGTTCACGGCCTCGTCCTCCGCGGCGGGCTCCGGCTCAGACTCAGCTTCGGCCGGCTCCGCCTCAGGCTCGGGAACGGCCTGCGCCTCGCCGGGCTGCTCCGCCGGCGCGGCGGCGGGTTCCGCCGTTTCGTTGGAAGGCGCCTGTACGGCGCTTTCCGGCTCCGGCTCCGCAGCGGGTTCGGCCGCGGCGGGCTGCTCCGCCGGGGCCTGCGTATATTCATATTCGTCTTCCGCGTACTCGTCCTCATCGCCGGCGTATTCCGGCGGAGTGTAGCCGCGCAGTACGCTTACGGCGGCGAAGGTGGGGCTTCCCAGCGCGGCTATGACCGCGTCGTCGTCGCCCGTTTCGTCGAAGCGGGCGTTCACCCCGCGCAGCACGGCTTCCCTGTCCGCGCGCGCCATGCCGCCGAGGAGCTTGCTGAGCTCAGCAACATATTTCTGTCTGTCTATAATCGGTCACCCCCGAAATGAGGTCAACATTGGTTCCGCGCCCAGGGCGCTGTGAGTAATTATATTATAGTATGCCCTTTTAGGTCAAGGCGGGAATTGTTAATAAATGATTTTCGCGCGCCTCTCCGATACGCTTAAAACTTCAGGGCCGGCCTTTCGACCGGTCCTGAGACTGCCTGAAAAGGCCCGGACGGCCTTTTCAGGCAGCAAGGTCCCCCGGCCGCTTATCGGCCGATGGAGGCCGGCGCTGCGCTCCGCGCCTCGGTTGTCCGCCAAAGGCGGACAATTCGACGCTCGCTTCGCGCAAAGTATTTACGGCGACGTACACGCCGCCGCCGAAAATGTATTTCAGTCCCTTTCGCCGCTTGGCGGCGAAACTTAAGCGAG
>CALXGL010000184.1 GCA_944387825.1 uncultured Oscillospiraceae bacterium
ATATCGCGTCCTTCTCCCTGCCTATGTCGTAGAGGCGCTTGTTGCCCATTATCACGGTGTCCATGACCGTGTAGTCATTATAGAGCTCCTGGTTCTGCTTGAGGACGCTCATGCGCGCCTTGGGGTCGATATGGACGCTGCCGGCGGTGGACTCCACCTCGCCGGAGAGGACGCGCAGGAAGGTGGACTTGCCCGCGCCGTTGGCCCCGATAATTCCGTAGCAGTTGCCGGGGTTAAAGGTCAAATCCGCATGCGAAAAGAGCACCTGCCCGCCAAACTGGACGGTGAGGTTCTCTACTGTTATCATAGCCATATCTGCCGCCTCCGTGTCACTAATAGTCAAAGCCAGAACAGTATATCATACGCTGTCAATGGGGACAAGAATAACGATGGGAAATCCGTCCGGATTTCCCATCGCTCTGGTTTTCAGGAGAGCTTTTCGGCGAGCTCCACAAGCCGTCCGGGTACTTTGAGCTCCTGCGGACACGCTTTCTCACAGTTGTGGCAGGCGACGCACATGTCCGGGCCCCTGCCCTCCGGAATGGCCGTGCGGGCGGCTTCCACGTCGTTGGTGAAGAGCAGCTCGTTGTAAACGGTCAGCAGCGCCGGAATGTCCAGCTGCTGCGGACAGCCGGCGACGCAGTAACGGCAGCCCGTGCAGGGGACCATGCCGCTCTTGGAAATCCTGCGGCCGAAATCAACGATTTTTTCAAATTCCTCTCCGTCCATGGGCCTGGGGTTTGACCAGGTTGCGGCGTTTTCCTCAACCTGCGTGACGCTGCTCATGCCGGAGAGCACCATGGTCACGCCGGGTATGCTCTGCAGGAAGCGGAAGGCGGCGGAGGGCAGGGTGTCGTTCGGGAAAATCGAATTGAATTCCTCCACGACGGCTTTCGGAAGCCGCGAAAGCCTACCCCCGCGAACAGGCTCCATGACCCAGACGGGCAGGCCGTATTCCCTGAGCATGTCCACCTTTTCACGGGCGTGCTGATAGGTCCAGTCCAGGTAGTTGAGCTGTATTTGGCAGAACTCCATTTCGTTGTGGTGCGCGTCAAGAAAGCGCCTCATGCCGTCGAGCTCAGCGTGACATGAAAAACCGAGATGGCCTATCCGGCCGGCGGCCTTTTCCTCGAGCAGATATTCAATCAGCGCGCTGCCCTCGTTCATATAACCGTCCAGCGTATTGTCGCTGACGTTGTGCAGCAGGTAGAAGTCGAAGCGCTCCACGCCGCAGCGCCGGAGCTGCTCGGCGAATATTTCTCTGGCTCTGGCCATGTTTTTGACGTCAAAGCCGGGGAATTTATCCGATATGTAAAAGCTTTCGCGAGGATATTTGGACAGGGCCCGGCCCAGAATGGACTCGCTCCTGCCGCCGTGGTAGGCCCAGGCAGTATCGAAATAGTTGACGCCGAGCTCGAAAGCTTTATCAATAATTTTCTCCGCCTGCTCGAGGTCTACGTCGCTCTGGTCGTCGCTGAGGAGGGGAAAGCGCATGTTCCCGAGGCCGAGCCCGCTGAGCTTCAGGCCCTTGAAATCCTTATAAATCATTAATAAGCCCCCTAAAAGCAGATTCTTATTAAATTATACTATGCCGCTGCGGCAAATGTAAACATTTTAATAGCCGCGGATTGGAATACTGCCGTCGTCGGCGCCCTTTTCCAGGCTGGTTATTGTAAGCCAATATCCGTCGTCCTCGCTGAGCTTCACGTATACGCGGTCGCCGACTTTGTGCCCCATCACTGCCTTGCCGACGGGCGACTCCTTGCTGATAAGGCCCTCGGGCGCGTTCTGGCGCAGGGTGGTGACAAGGGTTATGACCCTCTCAGTTCCGTCGTCCTCGGCGCGTATGCCTACCCTGTCGTAGAGGCCGGCAACGCCGTCGGCGCTTTTGTCGGAAATGACCCGCGCGGTGTTTATCATTCGCTCGAGATAGCGGACGCGCGAGTCGTTGCGGTTCTTCTCACGCTTAGCGGCCTTGTATTCGAAGTTTTCGGACAGGTCGCCGAAGCCTCGCGCGACCTTCACGTCGTCTATAAGCTGCGGGCGCAGAACCTTCGTGCGGTACTCCAGCTCTTCGCGCATTTTTTCTATGTCTTCCTTTGTCAGTTCGTCGTACATTCAAATGCCTCCGATTCAGGTTAACTCCGTTCAGACGCGCCGGCAGTTATCAAAGCCCGACAACATCTTCCACATACAAAACACCGTCTTCAACGCGGAAGCGTATGTCAAAGCCGGCAAATGAGACGCCGTAAACGCGGCCGGGGTCATGCTGATAGGCCGGGCGCGGGTCCTGCTGCAGTACGCCGATGCAGGCGCTGCGCTTCTCCGGCGGCAGCCTGTCCAGCAGGCTGGGGGGAAAATTGACCTCCAGCAGCCGTTCCCAGCGGGGGCCGGAGAGACCGTAGCGGGCGTCGGGGTGCAGGTCCAGGGAGATATATGGCTTGATATCATATATCGGCGTACCGTCCATGAGATCTGCGCCGCTTATGAGCAGTACGGGGCCGTTTTCGGTCTCTTTAACCGCCTCGAGCTTCACGCTGGAGAGACCCAGCGGATTCGGCCTGTATGGAGAACGCGTGGCAAATACGCCGCGGCGCACGTTGCCTCCGAGCCTCGGCGGACGAACCGTGGGCGACCATTCCCGGCTTCCGTTGGCGGAAAATTCCCATATGAGCCAGAGATAATCGTACTCTTCGATGCCCCGCAGGCAGTCTATATTCCTGCACTCCGGCTCAAATATCACCAGACTCTGCAGTTCGGCGACCACTCCGCTTTGACGCGGTATGCCGAATTTTTCGCGGAAGTCACTCTTAATGTGCGCTATGGGCGAGATATCCATAAAGCTCTCCTTTACAAGTTTGAAATACTGGTATAGAATCTTAGATACCGCTGCGGCTTCAGCTGCGGCGTGATAAGCTTGAACGGGGGATTTGCATGAAGAAAGCGCTTGTAACCGGTTCTTCGCGCGGTATCGGCGCTGCTGCGGCCCGTGCGCTGGCTGCCGCGGGCTGGAGCGTCACCATAAACTATTTGAATTCAAAGGACAAGGCCGAGAGACTGGCGCGCGAGCTCGGCAGTGAGGCGATATGCTGCGACGTATCCGACAGCGCTCAGGTGAAAGCCATGTTTGAGCGAACGGGCGGCGTGGACCTGCTTGTGAACAACGCGGGCATAGCCTGGAGCGGGCTTCTGAGCGATATGACGGATGCCGAATGGCAGCGGATTGTCTCTGTAAACCTGGGCGGCGTATTCAATTGCAGCCGCGCCGCGATACCGTACATGGTGCGCCGGAAGGCAGGATGCATAATCAATGTGGCCAGCGTGCTCGGCGTATACGGCGGCAGCTGCGAGACCGCGTATTCCGCCACCAAAGGCGGCATAATCGCCCTCACAAAGGGGCTTGCGAAGGAACTGGGGCCAAGCGGAATACGCGTCAACGCAGTGGCGCCGGGCGCAATTGATACGGACATGCTCAGCTGCTTCACGGCGGAGGACAAGCTGCATATGACCGATGACATATATATCGGCAGACTTGGGACTCCGGAGGACATTGCGGACGCGATATGCTTCCTTGCGGGCGACGGCGCGCGCTATGTGACCGGTCAGGTGCTGGGCGTGGACGGCGCGATGGTGATATAGCTCAGGATATGAAGCGCTCAATGGCGCTTTCAAGCTGCTCGAGCGCTTCGGTATCTCCGCGTTCGGCGGCGTCGGTCAGGCAGTGCTCTATGTGATCCTTCAGTATTACCTTCGCCGTGGAGTTCAGCGCGGAGCGCACGGCCGCAAGCTGCACAAGGACTTCCGTACAGTCCCGGCCGTTTTCAACCATGCGCTTTACGCTTTCCAGATGGCCTATCGCGCGGCTGAGACGGTTGAGCACCGCTTTTGTCTGCGTGTGGGAATGCGAATGCGTTATTTCGCTGCCATCCGGCAGAATATGAGTATGTTCGGACAAAGTATCAACTCCTAAAACAGAGGCCTGTGCCGGAATTCGGCATATCAGGCCTGCCGCTCGTAATCTGCGATTGCTTTCAGAAAAGCTTCGCCGTAGCGGGCGGCTTTTTTCTCGCCTATAC
This sequence comes from uncultured Oscillospiraceae bacterium, assembly GCA_944387825.1. GTDB lineage: Bacteria > Bacillota > Clostridia > Oscillospirales > Oscillospiraceae > Scatomorpha. The sequence goes on from CALXGL010000184.1 coordinate 4,077, forward strand.
CGGGGATATCAAGCAATTCGTCGATTGTATGCGGCAGCAGTTCGGCCATATAGGCCAGGGTTACGTTGCTGCATATGATGTACGCCGGAACGTTTTCCTCCTTTGCGAGCCTGCTGCGCTCCGCCTTGAGCGCGGACAGCAGAGAGCTGCTGCGGGGTATGTCAAACGGCTGAATGCCGCGGCGCTTTTTGGGCTTCGGCGGTTCGCTGCGGAAAGGCATGATAATCTCGGCGTCTTTATCTATACCTTCGCGGAAGCGCGGTCCGGGCTCAACCGTAGAGTGCTCCGTATTGCAGCAGAGATAGCCCTCGGAGAGCAGGAAGTCAACTATTTCGCCGCAGCGCGCGGCGGGGGTCCCGGCCATGAGACCGTAGGTCGTGATAGTATCCAGACCCAGCGAAACAAGCCTCTTGGACTTGCCGCCGCACAGCGCCTGTACGAGCAGGGACTTGCCGACATAAAAGCCGCACCTTCGGCGGATGCGGATGACGCATGAAAGCGCCATCTGCGCCCTCTCGGTTATATCTTCAAGCTTGAAATTTCCCCGGCAATTGCCGCAGTTTCCGCAGCTCTCCGGATGATGCTGGCCGAAATAATCGAGCAGGCGCCCGCGCAGGCAGGCGGTAGTCCGGCAATAATCCTGCATGGCGGAAAGCCGTTCCAGTTCCCGGCGCCTCACAATAGCCTGCGTCTCCTCACTGAGCTCCGGGTTGCCGCCATTTTCTATCAGGAAACGGGCCGTGTATACGTCTCCGGGGGAATAGAGCAGGATGCAGTCGGCATCGGAGCCGTCTCTTCCGGCGCGTCCCGCTTCCTGATAATAGGCCTCCAGACTTTTGGGCATGTTGTAATGTATGACATATCCGACGTTGGATTTGTCTATCCCCATGCCGAAGGCGCTGGTTGCGACCATGACGCTGCATCTGTCAAAGCTGAATGCGTCCTGATTTTCCCTGCGTTCGGCTTCGCTCAGACCCGCGTGGTACCTGGTGACGCTGACGCCGTGAGAGCGCAGGCCGGCTTCAATTCTTTCCACCGTCGCCCGGGTGGAGCAGTATATGATGCCGCTTTTGTCCCTGCGCTCATCAATCAGCTTTCGGAGCGCGGAGAATTTGTCGTCCGGGCGCAGGACGTCGAAATACAGATTCGGACGGTTAAAGCCGGTGACTGTGAGCATGGGAGAGTCCAGCTCAAGCAGACGCTCGATGTCATGCCTGACCTGTGCGGTAGCTGTGGCGGTGAATGCCGCCACGACCGGACGCCGCGGCAGCGAATCGATAAACGCTGATATATGCAGATAGCTGGGACGGAAATCCTGCCCCCACTGCGATATGCAGTGGGCTTCATCCACGGCAACAAACGGCACGTTAAGCCCGCTGGCCAGCCTGAAGAAGCCGGATCCTTCAAGCCGTTCGGGCGCGACGTAGAGAAGCTTGTACTTTCCGGAGCGGGCGGCGGCGTAGACTCTGCGTATCTGATCTTCCGAGAGCGAGCTGTTTATGTATGCCGCGGGTATGCCGGCAGCGCTCAATGCCGCCACCTGGTCTTTCATAAGAGATATCAGCGGGGATATAACGAGCGTAACTCCGTCCAGCAGGAGGGCGGGCACCTGATAGCAGAGACTTTTGCCGCCGCCTGTCGGCATTACGCCCAGCACATCTCTGCCCGCGAGTATGGCGTCTATGAGCTCGCCCTGTCCCTGGCGGAACTCGGTGTATCCAAAATACTGCCGGAGCACGCCGGACTTGTCCATACCCGAACCTCCTTTGGGAAACCATGGCGGCTTTGAAAATCCCCGCCCACCTATTATAGCATGTACCGGCG
>CALXGL010000185.1 GCA_944387825.1 uncultured Oscillospiraceae bacterium
TGTGCCGGATGTAGATATAGCTGTCGTAGACGACCAGCATGACTACGCTCGAGGCCAGGGTTTGGCCAAAATTGCCTATAAAATACCCAACATAAATAATCCAGATATTTGCATCCTGCGTGATAAATCTGAACAGGTATGACGCCGCGCCAATCAATGAGCCGAAAAAGACCAGCTTCGCATTGCCGAATCTCTTGACCAGAGGCGCGAGAATTACATATATGATAATTGAGCCAACAAGGGCTATGGTGCTCATTACGGAATAAATGTTAATGTTACCGAGATTGTACTGAGCGTACTGTATACCGGTGCTGCCGGAAATGGATGCGGCAACCATTATCAGGAAATAGGCCAGGAGGACAAGCAGCCAGGGCCAGTTGGTCAGGACCTCGCCGAGCTTCACCTTTTCCTTCTTGACCTGTTCATGGTGCACCTCGGTCTTTTCGGGCTCCATGGGCTCGTAGCCCTTGGTGCAGAAGTAGACGATTAAGTAGTTGATAGCGTAAAGGATGCCGCAGACTATGCCGAAGATGGCGAAGCCCTTCCTCATGTCGCCGTTGCCTGCGAGCTGCACAAACGGGATAGCCAGGGAGCCGCCCACGAGGTTCGCGGCGACGCCGAAGTAGCCGCGGAAGCTGTTGATGGCGGCGCGCTCCGTCGGGTCGGTGGTGAGACGGCTCATAAGAGTGTTCTGCGGTATCATGAGCGCGGTACTGGCCATGCCCTGAAGCGTATAGGTTATGGCGACCCAGACAATCTTGCCGGTCTCGGCCAGCTCGGGCATTATGAAGTTGAGCGCGAGCACCACGCCGCCGGGCACGGACATGTACTTGAGCCACATGCGGCATTTGCCCTCTTTGCTCCTTGTGCGGTCAACTATGGCGCCCATCATGGGGTCGTTTATGAAGTCCCATATCTTTGCAATCAGGATGATGAGCGCAACGATTTCGGGGTCCATTCCCAGTATATCAGTGTAGAAATACAGGGAGCAGACGGCCGTTATCACCACGAGCAGCGTCTTTGCGAAGTCGCCGGAGGCGAAGAGCCACTTGACTTTCAGCGGCAGTTTCTTTTGAGCCGTATTTTCCATTTCCAATCTCCTTTTTTGCAGCGGGCGTGCCCGCCGGTTTTACAATTTGTTCTCTGCGGCCAGCTTCCCGCGCTTCCAGACGGCGAGGGGCAGCCGGTACATGACCTCGATGTTTTCGTCCGGGCGGCCGTCCACGAGTACGAGGTCGGCGTCAAGCCCGGCGCGGACAGAGCCTATGCTCTCGGACCTGCCGGCGATTTCCGCATTGTATACTGTGGCCTCCTTCAGCACCTCCAGCGGCGTCAGGCCCGCATCTTCCACGCGGTAGCGGAATTCCACGCCCTCGTCGTACTGCGGCCCGCCGGGGGCGCTGTCGGTCCCGAAGCCCAATCTGGCCCCGGCCGCATGCGCCCGGCGGATTGCCCGGCACATATTCTCACGCATGGGGTTCAGGCGCTCCAGCCAGAATTTACGCTCCTCGGGGTCCGTCTGGCTCACATAGGTCGCCGAAAGCGTGGGCACCAGATAACAGCCCTCCGTCTTCAGCAGCAGGTCCGTCGTCTCGTCGCTGATATAGGTAGCGTGCTCGATGGTGCGGACGCCCAGGTCGATGCAGGCGCGGACGGCTTCGTCGGCATGGCAGTGCGCCGCCACATAGAGGCCGTTGCTCTTTGCAGTATCCACAGCCGCCTTGATTTCGCCGCGGGTCATGACGGGGTTGAGCGGCACGCCCATTGGATTGTACGCCGAGCCGGAGGCGTAAATCTTGATGAAGTCCGCGCCGTAGGCGGCCTCCTTCCGCACGCCTGCTGTGAAGCCCAGCTCGCCGTCAACCAGATAGCCGTCCTTTTGCGTCGCGCTGTTGGCCATTGTGTTGCCGCAGGATATGATATTCGGGCCCTCGCAGAGGCCGCTGTCTATCATATTCCGCACATATGTCGCGGCCCGGCTGTAGCTGCCGCAGTCGCGGATGGTGGTAAAGCCGTACTTGAGGTAGCGCCTGGCCTGCTGCGCCGCGTCTATGAGCAGCTGCATCGGCTCGTTTTTCGACGCCTCGCCCACGCCGCCGAGCAGCGTGATGTGAGTGTGCAGGTCTATAAGGCCGGGGAGAAGCGTCCGTCCTCCGGCGTCGAACACCTCCTCGCCCTCGAGGGGCTGAAGCTGCGCGCCCGTCACTTCGGCGATTCTGCCGCCGTCCAGCCGGACGCAGCCCCTGTCCGTTTTGCAGCCGCCTGACAGCTCCGCTATCAGACGGACATTTTTTATCAGCATACAGTCACCTCGCCAATTGCCGTCTGCGCAGCCGCATTATTCCCGAACCTTGACTATCATCTCAATCTCCAGGGGTATTCTGAACGGGAGAACGTTGGTGCCGACAGCCGTCCTCGCATGGCGGCCCTTATCCCCGAGCACCTCGACAAAAAGGTCGGACGCGCCGTTGATAACCTTCGGCTGCTCGAAAAAGTCGGGGGAGCTGCTGACGAAGCCCTGCAGCTTCACAATCTGCTCGAGCCTGTCCCAGTCGCCGCCCAGCTCGCGCTTGAGTACGGCCAGCAGGTTTATTCCCGCAAGACGTGCGGCGCCATAGCCCTCCTCAGCGCTCATATTCTCGCCCAGCCTGCCGAAAACGGCCGGCTTGCCGCCCTCAAAGGGGCCGGCGCCGGAGAAAAACCACAGGGTCCCGGCCTTCTGTACGCTGACGTAATTCGCCATCGGCTCCGGGCCGGCGTCCAGAGTGATGCCCAGTTCCTCAAGCTTCTTTTCAATTTCATGCATGGCGCTTGCCTTCCTTTCCGAAGTGTTATTTTGTATTTTTTTCAATGACGCTGAAAAACCTGTCTATATCTTCCCGGTTGTTATAGTAATGCAGGCCAACCCGGATTTCCCGCCGGCCCTCCGTGTCCGGGACGCCCATGCTGACGCGGACCTTCGCCTCATTGAAATCGGCGTCCGTGACGCTCAGCTCCGGCAAAAGCCGGATGACGGATATCTGACTGCAATTCTCCTCGGGAAACTCATAGCGCAGCTCCACGCCGCGCGCCTTAGCGCTGCGCTGCCGGAAATAGGCGGCGAGCTCCAGCACATAGGCCTCGATATTCTCCGGCCCGAGCTCAACGGCCTGCGAGGCCGCCAGCCCAAGGCCGTAAATCCCGCTTATGGTCTGGTGTCCAATCTCGAAGCGGCCCGCATCCTTGCGAAGCTCGATATGCTCCTTTTTGGTGTCGAACCTGTCGGTGTCGGACATCCAGCCCGCGCCCCAATGCCTCACCATGGAGCGTACTTTTGGGCTGACATAGGCGTATCCCGTCCCGCAGAAGTTCATCATCCACTTGTAGTCGTTGCCGACAAGGAAATCAATATTGGAACGCGTCACATCCACGTTCAGCACGCCCAGAGCCTGCACCGCGTCCACGGCCAGCAGCACATCGTGCTCACGGCACCACTCGCCCAGCGCGTCAATATCAATGCGGTATCCGGTGTCGCTTTCAACCAGGTTGACGGAAACAACGCGCGTATGGCCGTCGCAGGCGTCGATAAGCATTTGAGAGGTTGCAGCCCCGTCTCTGGATTCTACGAATCTTACCTCCAGGCCGTCGGCCTGCCGCTTCTGCCAGGCGTAGCGCCCGCCTGCCCAGCCGTCCCGGACGGTCACCACGTTGTCCCCGGGGGCGTAGTCGATGCCTTCCGTAATCAGAGTAAACAGCTGCGTGGAGCTTTGACCGAAGGCGATGTCCTCCGCGCTGCCGTGTATCATATCCGCCAGCGCCTGTTTCGAGCGGCGCATCATCTCCAGCGTGCAGACGGATTCGCCGCCGTACTGCCATACTGAGTCGCCGCCGCAGAGATACCGCGCGTCAATGTATCTGCGCACGCCGTCATAGACGAAGTCGGGAATCAGTCCCGTGCTGGCGGTATCAAAATACGCCCATTCCAACGCAACAGGAAATTGCCCCCTGCACGAGGCTATTGTTTTGCTGCAATTCGCCATATCATCTCTCTCCCATTGTCCTTCTGCAATTCGCAGGCGCACCGGCCTGAATTCATCAATAAAAAATATAATCTGAGCATATCAGTGATATCTCAAGCTATTGTAATAATATCAGTTATATCATCAGCATGTCAACAGTTTTTTGTATAAAAGGACAAAAAAGCTGCCTAACCTGCCGCAGTAAACGGCAGAGGCAGCTTTTTGCACAAATATATTCCCGTGTTATTATCCAATATGACGGCGATTTCCTACGTGGGGCGGCGGGCCTCAAGTCAAGGAGATATCCTCGATTAAGCGCTGAACGGCGCTCTCGGCATCACGGGAGAGCATGGCGTCCACAATCCTGTCGAAGTTTTCGGTGTCCGGTTTGCCGGTGATGTTGTATACGGAGGCCTTTATCAGCAGAGGATAGAGCGCCTCCTCCAGAAAATCGTTATGTGCGAGCCGGGCTATGCCCATGTGGAATTTGGTGTTGACCGTTTCTCCGGGGCGGTACTGCAGCTCGCTCTCCTCGTGATAAAAGCGCAGCGCGTTCAGCTCCTCGTCAGTCGCGGACGCAATGGCCTTGCGCACGGCCAGCTCCTCCAGCACGCGGCGCACCTCCTGAATTTTGTTAATCTCTTCGCCGGTATAGATATTAATCATATAACCGCGCTTGGGGTAGCTGACAAGGAAGCCCTCGCTTGCCAGGATGTGCATGGCCTCCTTCACCGGCGCTTTGCTGACGCCGTACTTGGCGGCAATCTGCGCCTCGCTTATGAAATCCCGCGGAGTGTATACGCCTGAGACAATATCTTTAAGGATAGCGTCGTAGATGATATCCGAAATTTTTTCTTTCATTTGAACTCCTCCGGCGACGGCTTGGTATTTTAATTATAGCATCAAACACTGGACATGACAAGTAATATCATCAGAAGCTGCCTCAGCCTGCGGAGCGGCGGGCCGCATACGGAAGCACTGCGCTGACGGCATGAAGCGGGGCCCGGCGATTGCTGACGCCGGGCCCCGAAGAGTCCTTAACTTCCGTTTCGCTGGGAGCCGCGGGAGTCCGAACTCGCCCTGCGCAGCTCCTGGTGATAAAGCCTTTGTTATTTGCGCTTTGCGCGCTGGCTGCGTTCCCATATGCGGGCGAGGCCCTTGAGGGAGAGCAGATCGTCGATTTCCATCTCGTGGCGGCAGTAGGGCACTATGCGCCGGGCGAGCGCGCCGGTGGCGACATACCGCGCCGGGCCGCCGAGCTCGTGCTCGAAGCGGTCTATCATGCCGTCAATGGCGGAGGCGGTGCCGAAAACCGCGCCGGATTTCATGCAGTCGTTGGTATTCGTGCCTATGCAGCGGCGCGGAGCCTCGAGCTGTATGTTGGGCAGCAGCGAGGCCGTGCCGGCAAGCGCGTCCAGCGATACGGCCGCGCCGGGAAGTATGGCCCCGCCGAGAAAGCGAGAACCGGGGCCTATTACGTACAGGGTGGTCGCCGTGTCGAGGTCTGCTATTATAAGAGGCGGCTCGTAACCGTTGAGCGCGCCCACGGCTATGGCCACGAGGTCCGCGCCGAGCTGGGATGGGTCGTCTATGCCGATATTCAGCCCGGTTTTGACTCCGGCCCCCACAATGAGCGCGTCAACGCCGGCCCAGAGCTTTACGGCCTCGTGCAGTACGTTTATGAGCTGCGGGACGACGCAGGCTATGGCCGCGCCGGTGAAGCCCTGCGGCATTACCCCGCGCATGGCGAAGGACTGAGCAAAGAGCGTGGCGTATTCGTCTGCTGTGCGCCTCGCCGTGGAAAAGACGGCGCGGGCGGTCACGGCGCCGCTTTCTATGCAGCCCGCCGTGACGATGGAATTGCCGGCGTCAATGGCCAGAAGCATTACGCGACTCCTTTCATGCGATACTTTATAAGCCGCACTATCACGCTGGAGAGCACCAGGTTGAGCGCAAGCTCGATGATGAAGTTTATGCCGACGAGGCCGGTGAGAATGTAGGTTACGACGTTCTTGCCCGCAAGCCCGGCCCACTCAATGAGCGTGGGCTCAAAGAGGACGACGAGGGCGACAATGAAGAGTCCGGTGTTGACCACGGGGCTGACAACAGCCGCGGAGAGGACGCCGCCGGATACGCTCTTCCTGGAAACGGCGTTGTAGACAAGGCCCGCGCAGGCGCCGGCGGCGATGCCCTTCACCATGCAGACAAGGGCGGGTAGGATGGGGCTGACGCTCCAGAGCACGGCGCCGCCCTGGTCAAAGGCGGTAATACAGGTAATCACCACGACGAAGCCGAAGACGCCGCCCAGCCACGCGCTGGCGCGGGTGCCGTAGAGCGCGGCGCCGATGACGATTGGCACCAGCGTCAGCGTGATGTTGAAGGGGCCAATCTTCACCACCAGGGACAACAGGGACAAAACTACGACCAGGGCCGTGAGGATAGAGAGCCCCACCATGCGCCTGGTCTTTTCAGTACGGGAATTTGCCATATTAATTTACCTCCTGCTGCTGTTCCGGGTCCGGCCCGGATATAGCGCAACTTGTATTATACAGCATTGTTCCAAAAATACAAGTGTTTTATTCGCACCCGGCGGAGCCGGAAGGTGGCGGAGCGCCGGCGCGGCGCTTTATGGTTGTCATGCGGCGCGCTTTGTGATAAACTTGTCTCGCCAAAAAAAGAGAGGTGTTTTCTTATGTTTGACCCGAACAGCGCTCTGATGTACGGCATGACCGCCGTCGTCATAGCCTTCGTAATTGCGATGAGCATACGCTTCATCGTCATGGCCTGGAGGCGTGCGAAGAAAATAGGCCTTGACCCCAAGGTCCTGCGCCGCGTGGCCATTTCCTCCGCCATCTTTACAATCGCCCCCGCGGTGAGCATCCTGCTCGGCGTTATTGCGCTCAGCCGCGCGCTGGGCTTCCCGCTGCCCTGGCTGCGGCTTTCGGTCATCGGCGCGCTCACCTATGAGACTCCCGCCGCCGCCTCCGCCGCCAGCGCGATGGGCACGGATCTCTCCAACCTCATCACCGACCCCGTGACCTTCGCGGCCATAGCCTGGGTTATGACGCTTGGCATTATCCCCGGCCCCGTGCTCGTGCCCACGATAGGCAAGAAGATTGAAAACGGCGTCATGAGGATACGCCAGAAGGATGAGAAGTGGGGCAGCCTCTTTATGACCGCGCTCTTCCTCGGCATGATAAGCGCCTTCCTCGGCATGATTTTCGCCACGGTCAGCGAGGGGCTGCGCGGCTGGATTCCCTGCTTCGTCATGATAGCCAGCGCGCTTTTGATGTGCGTGTGCGCCATATTTGTAAAGGTGCTGCACTGGAAGTGGATGGAGGACTACGCCCTGCCGATAAGCATGCTGGGCGGCATGGCGCTGAGCATCCCGATAACGAACCTCGTCAACATGATAGCGGGCTAAGGGGGTCAGAACATGAGAAGAGCACAGAAATACGCGGATTTCCGCGACTATGAGCACTATGTCGGCCGCTGGTGGATGCTGACCGGCTCACTGCTGCTGCTGGCCGTCCCGGCCACGATATGCGTCGTCTACGACGCCTGGCCGCCGATAACCGACCTGCTGCGCGGCCTTTTGGGCGTCGCGCCCATATACTGGACCGTCGGCACGATAGAGGTGCTGACCTACGTCCCCATGCTCGGCACGGGCGGCAGTTACCTCGGCTTCCTCACCGGCAACCTCACCAGCCTCAAGGTGCCCTGCGCGCTGAACGCCATGCAGGCGAGCGGCGTGGAGCCCGGCACTGAGGAGGGAGAGGTCATCTCCACGATTGCAATCGGCGTATCCAGCCTGGTCACCACGGCTATAATTGCCCTGGGCGTACTGCTTTTGAGCTCCATACGCGGTTTCATAGAGTCGCCCGCCCTGCAGCCGGCCTTCGACAACATCCTGCCTGCCCTCTTCGGGCCTCTTGCCGTGGTCTATGTCTCGAAGAACTGGAAGGTTGCCATGGCTCCGCTTATATTCATGGTAGTTCTCTTCGTCTGCGTGCCGGTGCTGGCTGACAGCGTGGGCGTGCTGGTGCCCGTAGGCGCCATAATCGCCATAGTTGCGGCGCGCATACTCTATAAGAAAGGTCTGGTTTGATGAAGAAAGCCGCAAAGCTCATCCTCTGCGCCGCGGGAGCCGGCCTCGCCGCAGGCGCGGGAGCGCTCTGCCTGCGCGCCCTGAAATTCCGCCCTGCGCCGGAGCTGCGCGCGGACCCCGACGAGGTCAGCGTCGATTATGACCGTGTCGTCGAGAGCCTGCGCGAAATGATACGCTGCCGCACCGTCTCGAGCGAGAATCCCGAGATGGAGGACGCATCCGAGTTCGACAGGTTCAGAGCCTACCTGCTGGAGCGCTACCCGCTTCTGGCGGCCAACTGCGGCCCCGAGCGCATAGGCCGCTGCGGCGTGCTCTACACCTGGCGCGGCAGGTCGAGTGAAAGGCCCACCGTGCTCATGGCGCACTACGACGTGGTGCCCGCCGGCGGCGAGGGCTGGGACGAGCCGCCCTTCGGCGCCGTGCTGAAAGACGGCTATATCTGGGGCCGCGGCGCGCTGGACACCAAGGTGACGCTCTGCGCCGTCATGGAGGCGGCCGAGCAGCTCATGAGCGAGGGCTTTGTGCCCGAAAACGACATATATCTCGCCTTCTCCGGCGAGGAGGAGCCCGCCGGGCCGAGCGCCGGCGATATAGTCACTGCCCTTGAAGAGCGCGGCGTGCGTCCCGCGCTGGTGCTGGACGAGGGCGGCGCAATCGTGACCGGGGCCTTCCCTGGGGTCAAGGCCCCCTGCGCGCTCATAGGTACGGCGGAAAAAGGGCAGCTGCGCCTTGCCCTCGAGGCCGAGGGCAAGGGCGGTCACGCGTCTTCACCCCCGCCGCAGACAATCGTCGGCGAGCTGGCCGAGGCCGTCTGCGAGGTGGACGCCGCGGGCGCGCCCTTCACGCTCACGCCGCCCGTGGAGCAGATGCTGGATACCCTGGGCCGTCACGCGAGCTTTCCAATGCGCCTGGTGCTTGCCAACCTCAAGGTTTTCAAGCCAGTGCTCGACATAGTCTGCCAGGCGAGCGGCGGCGAGCTCAACGCCCTTATGCGCACCACCTGCGCCGCGACGCAGATGTCCGGCTCCGATGCCAACAACGTCCTGCCTGCGAAAGCCAGCGTCGGCTTCAACCTACGCGTCATAAACGGCGAGAGCTGCGCCGAGGCAGAAGAGCGCGTGCGCGAGGCCGTCGCGAACCCGGATATAAGCGTCCGCCGCCTGTATGCCGCCGAGCCGAGCAAGTTCTCCGAGACAAGCGGCGAGGCCTGGGACAGGCTCACCGGAGCGATAAAGCGCACCTGGCCCAAGGCCGTAGTCAGCCCCTACCTGATGCTGGCCGCCAGCGACTCGCGCCACTACGACCGCATCAGCAACAACGTCTACCGCTTCTGCCCGCTCGAGCTCTCCAGGGAAGAGCGCGGCACGATACACGGCGTCAACGAGCGCATTCCAACCTGGAAGGCCGTACGCTGCGCCGAGTTCTATCTGCGCCTTATCCGCGACTGCTGAGGACTCAAAAAGAAAAACGGCGCCCGCTCTGCGCGGGCGCCGGTACGGGGGGCCTTCCATGCAAAAGACCTTTTCCCGCGTGACGGCGCTGGTTGCCGGCACCGCCGTCATGCTTGTAAACGGCGTTATCTACGCCTGGAGCATATACTCCATGCCCTTCGGCGAGGGCTTCGGATGGACGAGCGCCCAGCTCGGCATGTGCTTTACCGTGATGCTGGCCTGCTTCTGCCTGGGCGGCGTCGTGGGCGGCGCGCTTGCCTCGCGCCTGGGCGTGGGCTTCACCGTGCCCGCGGGCGGGGCGCTGGGCTTCCTGGGCTACGGACTCTGTATGTTCCTGCAGGCGGACCGGCTCTGGCTGCTCTACACCGCCTTTGCCGTCGCGGGCCTGGGCGTCGGCATGGTCTATAACGGCGTCATAAGCGCCGTCGTGCCGCGCTTCCCGGACAAGAAGGGCCTTGCGAGCGGCGTGCTGCTGATGGGCTTCGGCGCGAGCACGCTCGTGGTCGGCACGCTGGCAGGGCATATGATAGCCTCGCCCGCCTTAGGCTGGCACCTCACATACATACTCACGGGCACGGCCATGCTCATAAGCGCGGCCGTCGGACGCTTCTTTATCCTGCCGCCGCGTACGGAGGCGGCCGGACCTGCCGGGGACGCAGGCGGAGTCACGCCCGGCGGAATGCTCAAGGCCCCGCGCTTCTGGTGCTTTTTCATTCTGGCGTTCATCTGCACGGGCTTCGGCTCGGGACTCATAGCCCACGCGAGCTATATCTTCATAGAGGGCGGGGTTTCCGCGCGGACGGCGACTGTGGCCGTGGGGCTTGTGAGCGTGATGAACGGCCTGGGGCGCATAGTCTTCGGCTGGATACACGACCGCTGCGGCTTCCGCGTCTCGCTTTTGCTCGACGCGCTGCTCTACATTGCCTGCGGAGCGCTCTCCGCCGTCGCCGTTGGCGGCGGTGCCGGCTGGCTGCTTATAGGCGCCATGATGCTTATAGGCGCGTGCTACGGCGCGGTGCCCACCATCTCGGCCAGCCTTGCGCAGGACTTCTTCGGCCCGGCGCACTATGGCCAGAACCTGAGCATAATAAACCTCAATATTCTCTTCGCCAGCTTCGCCAGCACGCTGGCCGGCTCCATCCAGACCGCGAGCGGCAGCTACGCCGGAGCAATCTGGCTTTTCACCGGACTCGGGCTAATCCCGCTGGCGCTGGTCTTCGTCCTCGCCGGAACCAAAGAGGTAAAATATTAAAAAAGCGCCCCGCGGGGCGCTTTTTTTACGCCATGCCGCCTTTATGCGCGGCACATTTCAAAGACCTCGTCGAATATCGCGCCGGGCATCCAGGCGCAGACGCGCGCGGCGCTGCCGTCGTACTTGACGCAGCCGTTTTCAAATAGGCGCAGCGGCACGACGATGCCGTCGGCGAGCTCGAGATAAAGATGCGCTTCGGCGTAGCCATAGTCGTAGATGTCGCCGTTTTCGCTGCCGCGGCCCCAGTCCTGCATGGGCGCGGTCATGAGCGTCGCGATAAAGGGCTCGAGCGCCTCGAGCTCTATATACCGGCGGCTGTCATACTCCAGTTCCCAGTCGGCGTCCGACACGCACCAGGCGGCGACGGCTTTTTCTATGTGCAGGCGGCTTTCAAAGAGGTCCGCGCCGGAGCTGAGCGAAATGCCGCTCAGGCAGTCGTAGAGCTCGGCCCCTGCGTCCGTCACAAGCGCGAGGCGGAAGCCCTCGTCATAGCCGCGCACGGTATAGACCTCGCCCGCGACACTCGACGCGCCCTCGACATACTCCTCCGCGCCCGACCACTCGTCAATGTCGCCCGTGACGGAGGCGACGCGCTCGCCGAGCAGGGAGGCGCCGGCATACTGCGTTGTCTGCGTGTACATGCGCCCGTCATGGATGAAAAAACCCATCATGTCCGCCGCCATGCCCGCCGCGGGCGCCTCCGGCATGGGCTCGGGCGGGATATACACCGGCTCAAAGGGCTCGGCGGGCACGAAGACGCCGTTGCCCGGCGTCACGTCAGACGAGGCGGCGGGCGTGCTCTCGGCCGGTACCGCCGCGCTCGCTGCCCAGGGCTGCCAGACAATGAGCGCTATCGCCGCGCAGGCGGCGAGGGCGGCGATGCCGGCTATGGCGCGGCGGCGGGATTTCCGCGGCGCGGCCGCCTCGTCTATGAGGCCGTCGGATATGCCGCCGGCAGCCTTGAAAATGTCCCTGTTTGTCATAAAAGTTCCTCCTTTTCGAGGTATAAGCGGAGTTTCAACCTCGTACGGTGCAGAAGCGAGCGCACCGCCTGCTCGCTCAGCGAATTGCGGCGGGCGATCTCGGGTATGGAGGCGCACTCGAAGCAGCGCTGGACGAAGACGCGGCGCGCCCTCGGGCCCTGAGCTTTGAGAAAGGCGTTGACGGCGCGTGCAAGCGCCTCGGCGTCCAGCCGCTCGCCCACGAAGCCGGGCGCGGGCACGCACTCGGCCAGCTCGTCGAGCACCGCCGCGGCCTCGCCTCCGCCGCGCTTTTTCGCCGAGTCACGCTCGAGCAAGTTGAGCGCGGCGAAGCGCGCGGCCTTTGCCAGCCATGCGCGGAGCGAGCGCGGCCGCTCCGGCGGAATCCGCCGCCACGCGGCCTCATAGGCGTCCGCCTCGCACTCCTCGGCGTCGAGCGCCGAGCCGGTGACGTTTTCCGCCACGCGGCGCAGATATGCGCCGTATTT
>CALXGL010000186.1 GCA_944387825.1 uncultured Oscillospiraceae bacterium
TACCCGTTCTTTGAAATTCTGCTCAGCCCCATGCTCGGCGCGCTGGCCATGAGCCTTTCAAGCGTCTGCGTGGTGACGAACGCGCTGAGACTGAGGGGGAAAAAGCTGTGAGCGAATGCTGCGAACGCGATATAACTGGCCCGAGCGGCAAGACCAAGCACCGCGAGAGTGCCGAGTACAGGAGCCTTATAAACCGCCTCGCCCGCATAGAGGGCCAGGTGCGCGGCGTCCGCCGCCAGGTGGAGTCGGAGGCCTACTGCGTCGACATTCTCATGCAGGTCTCCGCGATACAGGCCGCGCTAAACGCCTTCTCGCGCGAGCTGCTGGGCAGCCACATCAAGACCTGCGTCGCCGAGGGCATCCGCAAGGGCGACGACGAGGTCGTTGACGAGCTCGTCAACATGCTTCAAAAGCTGATGAAATAAAAGGAGGAAAACAAAATGACCACTCTCAAAGTCCCCGACATGCACTGCAGCATGTGCGTAAAGCGCATCACCGACACCCTGAACGCCGTGAACCTCAAGTTTTCCGTCAGCCTCGACGACAAGACCGTCACCATAGACGGCGACGAGGCCGCCGTCGCCACCGCGAAGAGCGAGCTGGACGATATCGGCTTCCCGGTGGAAGAGTAAGCTGATAATAAGGAACAGCCCGCCGGTTTTCCCGGCGGGCTGTTCCTTATTCCGCTCCGAAAAAGGCGACCGCTATCGCGCCCGGTCCCGCGTGCGTGCCGACAACCGAGCCGACAATGGAGACGGGCAAATCCTCGGCGTAGCCCACCCAGAGCCGGGCGGAGTCGGCCTTGTACTTTTGCAGCAGCGCGTCCGAGAGGCCGGTGTAGCCCAGGACGTAGGGCATGGAGAAGTCCACGCCGTGTTTCTCTATGAGCTGCGAGAGCAGGTTCTCCCCGTTTTTGGAGCCGCGCGCCTTGCCTATGACGGCGACCGCGCCGTCGCGTATCGTAATGACGGGCTTTATCGAGAACACCCCTCCCACGGCCGCCGCGGCCGCGGAGATGCGCCCGCCGCGTTTGAGGTATTCGAGCGTGTCCAGCAGGGCGATGATGTGCACCCGGCCCTTCACGCGCTCGAGCTCGCCGGCGACCTCGTCCATGCCCAGCCCGCCCGAGGCCAGGCGCAGGGCGTAGCGCGCGAGTATCTGCGCGCCCAGGGCGACGTTGAGCGTGTCCACGACGCGCACGCGCCCTTCAAAGTCCGCCGCGGCTATCATCGCGCTCTGGTACGTACCGGAGAGCTTCGAGGAAATTGTCATACATACGACCTCGTCCCCATTCGCCGTCAGCCGCTCAAAGGCCTCGGCGAAGTCCGCCGGCGCGGCCTGGCTCGTCGTCGGCAGCGCGTCGCTCTCAATAAGCCGCTCGTAAAAGCCCTCCGGCGTGATATCCACGCCTTCCACAAAGTCCTCGCCGCCGAAGTTCATGTGCAGCCGCACGGCCTCAATGCCCGTAAGCTCCAGCTGTTCCGGTGTAAAATCAAAGGTGGAGTCCACCAGTATACGCAAAGCCATAGTATTCTCCTCGCAGTAATGTTGAGTGCTCAACAAATATACTACTCAAATGTTGACTTGTCAACAACAAAGTTGTATTATTTACTGCGAGGTGAAAAATGTGAACGAGACGGAGCGCTTCAGCGAGTTCACGCTGTTGGTGTCCGGGGCATACAAGTCGCTGCGCCGGGCCCAGGAAAAATACACGAAGGTTTTCGGGCTGCGTAGCGTGCATGTGGCCTGCATGCTGCATTTGCTGGAGGCGCCGGATGGGCTGAGCGCGGCGGAGCTCAGCCGTCTCTGCGGCGTGGACAGGGCGCAGATTTCCCGTGTTGTGGCGGAGCTTGCCGCCGACGGGCTGATAGACGGGGCCGCCCCCGTGGAAAAGCGCCGCTACCGGGGCAGACTCACGCTGACCGGGCAGGGCCGCGCTCAGGCGCGGGCCATGAGCGAGATAGTCTCCGAGAAGCTGAACTCGGTGTCCAGCGCGCTTGCGAGCGAGGACGTAGAAACCTTTTACCGGGTTTTCCGGGAGATAGCGGCAAAACTCGACGAAATATAAGTACCGGGCCGGTTTTTTGAACCGGCCCGGTATTTTCACTGGTTTTTCAGCTTGTAAATACGGAATGTGAAATAAACCTCTATAATTCCGTCGGCGGCAAGCAGCGCGCCGAACAGGCGCATGACGGCGTCAATGGCCATGCCCGGCTGGGCCACGAGCACCACGCCGAAGAACATAATAAGCACCGCCACAGTTGCAAGCAGCGTCCATCGCGCGAAGCCCAGGCGCTTGAGCTCAAGCGAACGGCCAAGCTTGCCCGCTCCGTCTATCAGCAGAACTATGCCGAACATGAGCGGTATTATGCTTAGTACGGTGCGCGGGGCTATAAAGCAGAAGGCGCCCACCGCGGCAAAGGCTATGCCCACAGGCAGCATGAAGCGCGACACATCGTCATCGCCCCGGCGGATAAAGTAAAAGAGGATGGAAAACGCGCCGTAAACCACCGCGCAGATTCCTATGCCGGTACAGACAAGGTTCGCGCTGGCCCCGGGATTCAGTGTCACAACGAAGCCCACGACGGTATATATGACTGCGGATATGAGCTGACTTACGAGTTCCTTTTTGTTCATGCTATCCCTCCGCGGTTTAATATGTATATTATAGCACCTTAAAAGCCCGAAAGCAATGCGCAAAAGACGTTGAAAACCGCTCGCATACGGTTTAAAATAGCAGTATAATCATCTGGAGGCGCGCTATGGAAATAATATGGCACGGCTACGCCTGTTTTACGCTCATAAGCGGCGGCTATACGCTGCTGCTCGACCCATACCGCCCGGGGACGCTCGCCGGTTTCCCGGCGCTGGACGCCGAGGCGGACGAGGTGCTGTGCAGCCACGGCCACGACGGGCACGGGGCGGTCTCGGCGGTGCGTCTGCGCCGGCGCGGCGCAGCCTCGCCCTTTGAGGTCGAGGACATGGATACGTACCACGATGTCATGGGCGGCCGCCTGCGCGGCGGGAACACCGCGCGCATCATAAGCGCCGAGGGGCTGAAGATAGTTCACCTCGGCGACCTGGGCTGCAAGCTCACGGACGAGCAGATCGAACGCATAGCGGAAGCCGACGCGCTGCTCCTCCCTGTGGGCGGGATCCTCACCATTGAGCCCTACGCCGCCTACGAGCTTGTGCGCGCGGCGCGCCCAAAGCGCGTCATACCCATGCACTACAACGTCGGCGGCGGGAGCCGGAGGCTGCGGCGTGTGGAGGAGTTTACAAGCCTCTTTGCGCCGGACGAGGTGGAGTACCTGGACGAAAGCCGTCTGACGCTCACGGCACAGGACGCCCCGGGCGCGCTCGTAGTGGTGCTCTCGCCGCCATGGGGGGAGCGCTGATGGATACAGTACTCTTCGCGCTCGAAATAATAGGCACGGCGGCCTTTGCCGTCTCCGGCGCCTTCACGGCCGTGCGCCGGGACATGGACATCTTCGGCGTCATGATTCTCGGCCTCACGACGGCGGTCGGAGGCGGGGTCATACGCGACCTCATCCTGGGCCTCACGCCGCCGCGCACCTTCCAGCACCCGATATACGCCGCCATAAGCATAGCCGCGGCGCTGACTGTCTTCCTCATCGCCCGGCGCGGCTGGACGGAGAAGAGCTCGGGGCCCTACGGCCTTTCCATGCTCGTCATGGATTCGCTCGGCCTCGGCGCCTTCACCGTCTCGGGCATAGGCACGGCGCTGGACGCGGGGGAGGGCGGAGTATTCCTGCTCGTCTTCGTCGGCGTGGTCACGGGCGTCGGCGG
>CALXGL010000187.1 GCA_944387825.1 uncultured Oscillospiraceae bacterium
ATTGTAGGCGGTGAGAACTATGGGCAGGGCTCAAGCCGCGAGCACGCGGCCCTGGCCCCGCTGTATCTGGGAATAAAGGCGGTTCTGGCAAAGAGCTTTGCCAGAATACACCGTGCGAATCTTATGAATAACGGCATACTGCCGCTTGAATTCTCCTCTGCCGCCGACTACGATTCCGTAAACCCCGGCGATGAAATTGTGATAGAAGACGCTCCGGCCCAGATATGCGCCGCGGCTGACGGCAAGCCGGTGAGCGTAAGGATTGGCGGCAACACGGTCGATATGAAGCTGGAAATCACGCCGCGCCAGCGGGATATACTCCTCGCGGGCGGACTGCTCAATTACACTAAGGAGCACAGGGAGGACTGAATATGGCACATAATGTCACGTTGATACCGGGCGACGGCATCGGGCCGGAAGTAGCTTCGGCGGCCAAGCGGGTTGTCGATGCCTCCGGGGCCGGGATAAACTGGCACATTGTCGAGGCCGGAGAGAGCCAGATGGCCGAGTTCGGCACGCCACTGCCGCAGAGAGTGCTCGACAGTGTGCGTGCAGACGGCGTAGCCCTGAAGGGGCCGATAACCACGCCCGTGGGCGCGGGCTTCCGCAGCGTAAACGTTGCTCTGCGCAAGGAGTTTGACCTCTACGCCAACGTGCGTCCCACGCGGACGTTTGAGGGCGTCCCGGGGCGATATGAAAATGTTAACCTGGTGGTTGTGCGCGAGAATACCGAGGACCTCTATGCGGGCATCGAGCACATGATAGGCAGCGACGCGGCGGAGAGCATAAAGCTCATAACCCGCTCAGGCAGCGAGCGCATAGCGCGGTACGCCTTCGACTATGCGCTTAAAAACGGCCGGAAGAAGGTAACCTGCGTACACAAAGCCAATATAATGAAGTGTACGGACGGGCTGTTTCTGGAAGTCTGCCGTGGCGTGGCGGCGGAATATCCGCAGATTGAGTTCGAGGACAAGATTGTAGACGCGTGCTGTATGCAGCTTGTACAGCATCCCGAAACTTTTGACGTGCTTGTGCTGCCCAACCTCTACGGCGATATAGTTTCCGACCTCTGCGCCGGGCTTGTCGGAGGCCTGGGGCTGGCTCCGAGCGCCAACATAGGCAGGCAGGCTGCGATTTTTGAGGCCGTTCACGGCAGCGCGCCAAAACATGCAGGCAGGAACGACGCCAACCCCACCGCGCTGATACTCAGCGCCGTAATGATGCTCCGACATCTGGGCGAAAACACCGCGGCGGACAGGATAGAGCGCGCGGTGCTGGAGCTTCTGGCCGGAGGCAGGCTTGTCACGTACGATTTGGGCGGAGAACTCGGCACCAGTGAATTTGCCGACGCCGTTATCGACAAAATGAACGCATAAACCCCTTGCAAGCCCGGGAAAAGTGTGCTATACTAACCGGGCAATGCGGGTGTAGTTCAATGGCAGAACGTCAGCTTCCCAAGCTGAACACGAGGGTTCGATTCCCTTCACCCGCTCCACGTCAGAACAAACTGCGCTCCATTTCGTCCCCCGGCAAAGCCGGGGGACATTCATTTCGCTTCGTTTGTTCTTCCTTTCAAATCCGAAGCTCGAGGCTTCGGATTTGTTTTTTTGTGCGAGTCCGAGGGTGGTTCGTGAAATCGATGTCTGTTGACCACTTGGTTCCCGATTGCTGCCACTTTGTTCCCGTGCACTTGCGTGCTGCGCTGCGGTGTGGTATTCTGTTTAATGAAAAATTATCGGGCAAAGTGCCCGTTTGGAGGCATCACTATGACTATAGACAGGAATCTCTCTGGAAGTTCTCTCACCATCGCCATCACGGGACGTTTGGACACTGCGACCGCGCCGCAGCTCGAGGGCGAGCTCAAGCGCTCCGTGGCGGGCGTTATGGAGCTCGTCTTTGACTTCGCCGGGCTAGAGTACATATCATCCGCCGGGCTGCGCGTGCTGCTGAGCGCGCAGAAGGTCATGAACCGTCAGGGCAGCATGGTGATACGAAATGTGAACGACGTGGTCTCGGAGGTCTTTGAGGTCACCGGCTTCGCGGATATTCTGACCATTGAGTGAGCGCGGCGCCGGCGAGCTGAGGCGGAACGACTTCTTCCTCAGCCGCGTCTACGGCAAATACCTCGCCGCGAGCGTGCTGAGTATGCTGGCGACGAGCGTCTCCGGCCTGATTGACACCGTGATCTCCGGCCAGTTCCTGGGTGAGGACGGCCTTGCGGCCATGTCGCTCACGGGCAGCGTGGGCCTCATCTACTTCACTGTGGGCGCCGTTATCGGCATGGGCGGCTCCATTGCCGGCAACCTCGCCATAGGCCGCGCGGACTATAAGCGCTACCGCGAGCTGTTCACGCTGACCACGCTGGCCATGGCTGCTGCGGCGGTCGTCATGACGGTGCTCGGCCTCGCCTTCCTCGACGAGCTCGTCTCCGCGCTCGGCGGCGAGGGCAGGGTGGGGGAGTACACGCGCGACTACCTCTATTGGTACATCCTGGGCGGGGCCTGCACACTCTTTATCTACGTGCCGATAAACTTCTGCAAGATGGACGGCCTGCCGCGCGCGGCGAGCTTCCTCTTCATACTCTCCAGCGGCCTCAACGTGGCCTTTACCTGGCTTTTCATGAGCCCCGTCTGCGGCCTCGGCATTGCAGGCGCGGCCATCGGCACGCAGCTGAGCATGGGCATCTCCGTGGCCGCGGGCGTGTATATCCTTGCAAAGCGTGCCAAAAACACCCGCTTTATCTCCCTGCGCGGTGTGAAAATATGGCGCTCGCTCGGCGAAATCCTGCTCAGCGGCAGCCCAAACGGCTGCAACAACCTCTTCAACGCGCTCAAGCTGATGCTCATAAACAGCATCATACTGGGCCTCGGTCAGCAGGCGTACCTCGCGAGCTTCTCGCTCATAAAGAGCGTGAGCGACCTCGTCACCGGCGTCGTCAACGGTGTAGCCGGCGCGCTCATGCCCATTGTCGGCGTCTACTTCGGCGAGCGCGACTGGGGCAGCATACACGGCGTCTGCCGCCGGGCGGCGCGGACGGGCGGAATCATAACCGCGGCCTTCGCCCTCGGCGCGGCGCTCATGTCCGGTGTGCTCTGTGGGCTTTTCAACCTGACGGACCCGGCGGCGAGCGAGGCGGCGCGTCACGGGCTTGTATATCTGGCCGCGAGTTTTGTCTTCGGCTTTGTGAACCTCATGTGCGTCGGCTATTTCAACACCGTGCGCCGCCCCATGCTCTCAAACCTTATCCTCGGCCTGAGGATGCTCGTATGCCTGGCTCCGAGCGCGCTGTTACTGAGCCGTGCGCTCGGGATTGACGGCGTTTGGCTCGCGTTCATAGCGGCGGACGCGCTGACTACGCTCATTATGCTCGCCGTGGCCGGCGCGATAAGGCGCAGAAACAGCAGCCTGGACGCCATGCTGCTGGACAAGAGCCTTCTGCCCGAGCGGGAGATAAGCTTCTCCGTGGAGAACACGGTGGACGCCGTGGTCTTTGCCTCGGAGAAGATATCCGGCTTCTGCGAGGACGCAGGGCTGGACGCGCGGCGCAGCATGCGTGTATCCCTCGCGCTGGAGGAGCTGCTGAGCGTGATACTGCAATACTGCCTGTACGGAGGCAAACGCAACTATGTGGACATTCGCATATTCGTGGCCGAAGGCGACGTTTACCTGCGCTTCCGCTGGGCAGGCCGCATTTTCAATCCCATGCGCTGGTATGAGGACAACAAAGCCGACCCCGAAATGGCCGAGAGCACCCTCGGCGTCAAGCTCATCGCCGCGCAGGCGAAGGAAATAAGCTTCCGCGAGACCTTTGGCACCAACAATCTGCTCGTGTGCTTCTAAAGAGGCGAGAATATGATATTTACCAACCGCAAAACGGGCGTGAGCGTCCCTGTTGAGTTCCGGCCCTTCGCGCCGGGAGACGAGGAGGGCTTCCGATCCTGCATAGAGGACTACTACGGCGGGGGTTACCCATACCCGGAGTACTTCGAGCCCGGCTACCTCGCCGGCAAGTGCGCCGCGGGCGACATGCTGGTGCTCTGCGGAGTGCGGACCGACACCGGCGAGATTGTCAACACCTGTGCCATACGTCTCGACGGGGAGTTCCCCGGTACGGGACTCATGCTGCTGCGCGTGGTGAAGCCGGCATATCAGGGCCTAGGCATAGGCCGCGAGCAGGAGAGGATACAGCTCGAATATGCGAAATCGCTCGCCGCCGCCTCGCTCTACGCCGACGTCATGACCCAGGACTGCATAAGCCAGCACGGCCTGGAGAAGAGCGGCTTTGCGCTCACCGGCCTGCGCCCGGGGCTCTACGACGCGGCGGCGATGCTGCCCGGCTTCGAGTGGCGGCCCGGCGCGAGACTCAGCCAGGCGGTCATGTGCCGACGCTGGGGCCTCTCCGACGCCGGAGAGCTGTTCTGCCCCGCGTGTCACAGGGAGGCCGCAGAGCGCGTCTACGGCGCCCTGGGGGTTGCGGCGCGCTTCACGGACGCCGTCCCGGGAGGTCTGCGTCCGGAGAGCGAGCTGATGGAGGAATACGACGCTCGCCACCGCGGCCGCGTCCTTATCGTCCGCGCGGCAGGGGAGGATTTCCCCGCACGGATAGCCGCGCTGCCCGCGGACGACGCTGCCGATGTGTGCTACCTGAACCTCAAGAGCCCCGGCGCTGAGAGGGCGTATTCCGCGCTCGGGGAGGCGGGCTTTACCTTCGCGGGCTTCAAGCCGCTCGGCCCCGGAGAGGAGTACATGCTGCTCGCCCGCGTCGTGGGAGAATGGCGCGACACGCTGCATTTGACGCCGGGCGGCCAGTGGCTGGCGGATTACATGAAACTGTGAGGCAAAGGCATGAAGATACGCACAAAGCGCACAATACGTAAGAAAGTCGCACTCCTTGTGCTCGCGGTATCGCTCTCCACGGTGCTGCTCATGGGACTTGCCGCGGCGCTTGGCCTTGTCAGCATACGCAGCGACACAATGGCCAACCTGGAGGAAATAAACGAGCGCACAACCGCCGACGCCACGGCCGCGCTGCGCTCTCAGGCCCAGTCAGAGCTTGTGACGCTGGTGGAAAACAAGAGCTCGCAGGCCGACACCAGCCTCAACCTTATTCTCAATCAGACCCGCCTCGTGGCCATGGCCGCGGAGGAGATATACTCGAATCCCGACACCTATCTCGTTGGCGTTGACCCGGACAACCCGCCTCTCGACGCCTACGACTTCTCCTGCAACTACGACGGGAGCGTCCTCGGCAGCTTTTCCTACCATCTGCGCGCGCCGCGCGGCGTGCTCACAAACATCGTTGAGGACCACCACGGCACAGTCCTCTCCGCCGACCTCAACGCCGATGCGCTGACGGCGGAGCAGAAGCGCGAGCTATATCTGGCTAGCTTCCTCAAAACCGCCCTCGGCGGCATCCGTAACTTCGATAACGGCGACGGCACCTACACCGGCATTGGAGCCACATACTTCTGCCTGGCATCGAGCGGCATTGATATACTCGCCGACACGCTGACCATGGATATGGTGGAGTATGACGCACGCAGCAGCGGGTGGTATATCGAGGCGGCAAAGCTCGGGCCCGGCGAGGTATACTGGACCGACCCGCTGCAGGACGCCTCCGGGCGCGGGTCCTCGCTCATTTGCGCCATGCCGGTATATGTGGACGGAGAGCTCATCGGCGTCGCCGGCTCCGGCGGCGACATCGACAACATCCGCGAGATAGTGCAGAGCACCACCATAGGCGAGAGCGGCTACGCCATGCTCGTGAGCCGCCGCAGCAGCGGAGAGGTCAACGTCATTGCGAGCGCGAACCCTGACCCGGAGAGCGAGCTCGGCGGAAGCGGAAACCTCATGGAGACGGCTAACGACGAGCTGGCGCGCGCACTCACGGCAATTAACGGAGGAGAGAGCGGCGTCACGGAGCTGCCCATAGACGGGGAGAGCGTCTACCTTGCCTATCACCCGCTGGAGACGACGGACTGGTCCATGGTCACAGTCATCTCGCTGGGCGACGCCACGATAACCGAGCCGATAGAACAGCTCCGCGGCAATATCGACGCCGTCACCGCCGACACCGGCGAGGACATGGGCGCGCGGCTCACGCTCCTTATGCTGCTTTTCGCGGCCATCGCCCTCGCCGCGGCGATTGTCGTCGTGGCCACGAGCTGGAAGTTCTCGGCGCGGCTCACCAGCCCGCTCACCGAGCTCACGGAGGGCGTGCGGCGCATAAGCGGCGGCGACCTCGACTTCAAGCTCGAGGTGTCGAGCGACGACGAGACCGCCGTCCTCGGCGACGCCTTCAACTACATGACGGCCTCGCTCAGGGCTTACGTAGACAATCTCGCGCGAGTCACGGCGGAGAAGGAGAGAATAGGCGCGGAGCTGCACGTGGCGACGCAGATTCAGTCGAGTATGCTGCCCTGCATTTTCCCGGCCTTCCCGGAGCGCGGCGAGTTCGACGTCTACGCCTCCATGACCCCCGCCAAGGAGGTCGGCGGTGACTTCTACGACTTTTTCCTCGTGGACGAGGACCATCTCGCTCTGGTGATTGCCGACGTCTCCGGCAAGGGCGTGCCCGCCGCGCTCTTCATGGTCATAGCCAAGACCCTGCTCAAGAACCGCGCGCAGATGGGCGCGTCTCCAAAGGAGATACTTGAGACCGTAAACAACCAGCTCTGCGAGAACAACGACGCGGAGATGTTCGTGACCGTCTGGCTCGGCGTCTACGAGATATCCACCGGCCGCGTCACGGCCGCGAACGCCGGGCACGAGTATCCCGCCATACGCCGGAAGGGCGGAAAATTCGAGCTCTTCAGGGATA
>CALXGL010000188.1 GCA_944387825.1 uncultured Oscillospiraceae bacterium
CAAGGGGCGCGTCCCCGGCATCGACTTCGCGCAGGGCCTTATCGCCCGGCTCGCGGAGCGGGGCGGGAGCGTCTACCTCTTCGGCGCAAGGCCCGGCGTGGCCGAGACCGCGGCGGAGAATATAAGCGCGTGTTTCCCGGGCATAAGCATCGCCGGGGTGAGCGACGGGTATTTCACGGACGACGGGCCCGTAGTCGAGAGCATCAACGCCGCCGCGCCGGACTTCCTCATGGTCTGCCTCGGCTCGCCGAAGCAGGAGCTCTGGATGGCGGAGCACGCTGGCAAAATAAGCTGCGGCCTCATGGCCGGACTGGGCGGGAGCCTCGACGTCCTCGCCGGGAACGTCCGGCGCGCGCCGGAGACCTGGCGGAAGCTCGGCCTCGAATGGCTCTACCGCGTTATTAAGGAGCCGAAGCGCATAACCCGCCTGGCGAAGCTGCCGCTATTCGTACTGGAGGCGGCGAAGGGGAGGGGTAAGCATGGGTAAGCTCATAGTCCTCGAGGGCATAGACGGCTCGGGCAAGAGTGCCCAGTACCGCCGCCTCACAGCCCGCTTTGAGCGCGAGGGGCTCGACTACCACAGCATCGTCTTCCCCCGCTACGACCAGGAGTCGAGCGCGCTTATCAGGATGTACTTAAACGGCGACTTCGGCTCAAAGCCCGAGGACGTCAACCCATGCGCGGCAAGTATTTTCTACGCCGTCGACCGTTACGCCTCGTATATGACCGACTGGCGGGAGTATTATCAAAATGGCGGCGTCGTGCTATCCGACCGCTACACGACCAGCAATGCCGTCCACCAGGGCGCGAAGCTGCCGCCGGCCGAGCAGCCGGCCTTCTTCGACTGGCTCTACGACCTCGAATACGTGAAGCTGGGTCTGCCCCGGCCCGACCTCGTCATTTTCCTCGACGTAGACCTCGCCACCAGCGAGAGGCGCATGGTTCGCCGTCAGGCAAAGACCGGCTCGTCCGGCGACATACATGAGCGCGACACGGCATATCTTCAGCTCTGTCTGGATACTGGCCGGCGCGCCGCGGAACACTACGGCTGGCGTGTCGTGGATTTCATGAAGGACGGCGCTGAGCGCGCCCTGGATGAGAAGCACGAGGAGATATACGCCATAATCCTCGATGAGCTGCGCAAGACGGAGAACAGCTGAGCATGACGGATAAGAAGCTTCTGCGCTCGAAAATCAGGGCTGAGATATCCGGCCTTGACGGTAAATATACGGCCATGAGCGACAACGGAATAAGCGCAAACCTGTGTTCTCTGCCTGAGTTTGCCGCCGCGGGGACGGTTTTTGCCTATGCTTCTGTGGGCAGAGAGGTGGCGACGGAGCGGATTATCGCGCGTGCGCTGGAACTCGGCAAGCGCGTTTGCCTGCCCAGAACCATGCCGGGCGGCGCCATGGATTTCGCGGATGTTTCTGCCGGACTGCATGAGGCGCGCTTCGGCATACCCGAGCCGGATGGCGCCCTGCCGCCTGTTGAACCGGAAAAGGACGACCTTATAGTTGTGCCGGCGCTCTGCTGCGACAGACGCGGCATACGTCTGGGGCAGGGCGGCGGATACTATGACCGTTTCCTGGCCAGGTGTCCCGCGGCGGTTAAAGCCTGCCTGTGCCGAGAGCGCCTGCTTATGGAGAATGTACCCGCTGAGTGGAACGATATTGCGGTTGACTACGTCATAACGGAAGCGAGCATAATTAAAGTCAGGTGACGCGCCGCAAAAAGCGGAGACAGGGCCTTACGGCCCTGCCTCACAGTTGTCAGCAGCAGGTGTTGCAGCTGTTGTCGCAGCCGCAGCTGTTGTTGCAGCAGCTGCCGCCGCTCCAGCCGCCGCACATGACGAGGAGCAGGAGTATGATTATAATCCAGAAGCAGCCGCCGTTGTTGTTTCCGCAGAACATGTTATAACCCTTTCTCCGCGCTGTGTAATATACCCCGGCCGGGACCCGCGCGGGGGTCCGGGCGCTTTGTCTTATGTACTGCGGCGCGGCTCTCGCCGGCCGTCTGAGCCATACTATGCCCCTCGGGGCAAACACGTTACTTTGGGAGAACCCGTGAATGGAAAACGATTTTGATAAGCTCAGGGAAATGTTTGGCGACAAATCAAAAGAGTCTCAGAATACGGACCAGAACAGCGACGCGGCTGCGCGCGGCGACAGCGTGCCGGGCGACGCGACGGTTGTTGTGCCTGCAATAGGCTCTGCCGTAAAAAAGGATTCAGGCGAGCCGGAAGGCGGCGCCGGGGCGGAGCCGGAAAACGCGGACGAAGCCTCCGACGGGAGCCGGGAAGCGGAAGAAAGCGTGGAATCCCGGGGAAAGAAGCTGCTTGAGAAGCTTGACAGCATGCTGTATAACCCCGAGAAGCACACCGGTGACGCCGACGGCGTTGATGACGATGACGACGGCCTCGAGGAGCGTGACTTCAAGCCGATACGCGGCCGCCGCGA
This sequence comes from uncultured Oscillospiraceae bacterium, assembly GCA_944387825.1. Taxonomy (GTDB): domain Bacteria; phylum Bacillota; class Clostridia; order Oscillospirales; family Oscillospiraceae; genus Scatomorpha. Next base: position 2,457 of record CALXGL010000188.1, read on the forward strand.
CGGTAAAATCGGCTGCCTCGGCGGGATTCTGTATTTCGTCTTTGTGGTCAGCGTAAGCGTTCTGCTGGCCTGCCTGGGCTGGATGGCGGCCACCGACGTGCTGGCGCTGAACAAAGAGCACATGGAGAGCACAATAACCCTGCCCAAGGAAGTATTTGAATACCGCGAGGAGGAAGTCGAGCAGTCAGACGGGAGCTTTGAGACCGAGACCATCTCGTACTGCGACATGGATTTCGTCGCCGACACGCTCAAGGACGCGGGAATAATAGAGTACAAGTGGCTGTTCAAAGCCTTCTGCTGGTTCTCGCACGCCACAAACAAGGTGGACCCGGGCACCTATACGCTTACCACGAACCTTGACTACCGTGCGCTGGTTTCAAATATGCAGACAGCGTCCGGCAGCATGGAGACTACCACGGTTACCTTCCCCGAGGGCTTCACCATGCAGGAGATTTTCGAGCGCCTGGAGGAAAACGGCATCTGCTCGGTGGAGGAGCTTTACGAAGCTGCCGCTGAGTACTCCTATAATTACTCCTTCCTCGAGTGGGCTACGCCGGGCGACGCATCCAGGCTGGAGGGCTATCTCTTCCCGGATACCTACGAGTTCTATCAGGGCGAACAGGGTTCCAGCGCAATTAACCGCTTCCTGCTGAATTTCCACAGCAAGCTTACGGCGGATATGTACGCGCAGGCAGACAATCTGGGTATAACGCTTCATCAGGCTGTTATAATAGCGTCCATGATAGAGGCGGAGGCCGCCAACGACAGCGAGCGCGCCAATATCGCGGCCGTCATATACAACCGCCTGGAGGAGGGCATGCCGCTTCAGATTGACGCGACGGTAATGTACGCCCTTGGCGAGCACAAGGAATACCTTACGGAAGCTGATTTGCAGGTTGAGAGCCCCTACAACACCTATTTGAATACCGGCCTGCCGGCAGGCCCGATTTCCAACCCCGGTCTCGCCAGTATTAACGCCGCCCTCAACCCCGCGGACGTGAGCTATCTGTACTACGCTCTCGATACGGAGACGGGTACGCACAGATTCTTTACGAATTACTCCGAGTTTGAGGCGTTTACAGCCACTCAGAATTATACAAATCAGTGACGCTTTGCGCCGCGGCCGGACCGGCCGCGGCGCGTTTTTATAATTTTATGGACTTATCTCACAAAATTGTGCTTGTTTTAAGAGGGAAAATCATTTATAATTGATGCAGATTACGCCGGTGCAGGCGGATTCAAGGGAACGGAGATGTAAGTATGGAACTTGAAAATTTTGAAGGCATACTGGAACGTGTACCGAAGATGTCCCGCCCCATGCGTGTCATTCTCGCCGGCTCCGACGGGGAAAACATGCTGAGGGGCCTTTTCGCCGCGCAGGAAAAGGGCATAGCCCAGCCGGTGCTTGTGGGCGACAGGGCCAGGACGGTCTCGGCACTGGAACGCTTTGGCCTGGAGAGGGAGCCGTATACAATGGTGGACACGCCTCCGGGACACAATGTAACGCAGGCCGCCATAGACATTCTCAATTCCGGCGACGGGGACGTGCTCATGCGCGGCAATATTACAACCCGTGACTTCCTGATGCCGGTGCTGGACAAGACAAACCACCTGCGCACGGACAGGCTTATGAGCCATGTCTCGCTGGCCAGCCTGCCCGAGTACCCAAAGCTGCTGGCGCTGAGCGACATGACGGTTATTATCAAGCCCAACATGTCGCAGAAGAAGGAGATAATACGGAATATGGCGGATGCGCTCAAGGCTTTCGGCTATGAAAAGCCCAAGCTGGCGCTGCTCAGTCTGGTTGAGAAGGTCACCTTCCATATGCAGGACACGGTTGAGGCTCAGCGGCTCATGGCGGAGCAGAGACAGAAGCCCTTCGCCGATTGCGAGCTCTGGGGACCCATAGCCTACGATCTCATACTGAGCAAGGAGGCAGCCAGGCTCAAGAACTACGATTGCCCGTGGTGCGGCGGCGGCTTTGACGGCATTGTAGCCCCGGACCTCTCGACGGCGAACGTCCTTGTGAAGAGCTGGCTGATACACGCGCACGCCGTAACCTGCGGCGCTGTCGTGGGAGCGCGCGTCCCGATTGCGCTGACAAGCCGCAGCGCTGACGAGGAGGAAACCTACCTCTCGATTGTGTTCTGCGCCGTGCTGGACGCCTGGCGCCGGAATACGCACAACGAGCCGCATGTGCTTGACTGAAGACTGATATAGGCCCCCGCGGCATTTCCCGTGCATACGCACGGGAAATGCCGCGGGGGGTTCTGCATTTTTATGCCGGTAATTTTCCTCTCAGACCGATTGCCTTGCGCGTTACGGTGTGGTATAATCCACTTTGAACGTGTTGGAAAAAGGGGACGGTTTACAGATGAATTATGTTGTGGTGGACTTGGAGTGGAATCAGGCCATGAGCGCCAAGTCCTCCGTATTTAACAAACTGCCCATACATTTGCGCGGCGAGATTATCCAGATAGGCGCCGTCAAGCTTACGGAAAACATGCAGCCCGCGGAAGAGTTCCAGATAGATGTCAAGCCGGTGTATTTCAAGCGCATGCACTATAAGGTGAAGAAGCTGACCGGCTTCGATAAGGAGCGGCTCAGCCACGGCGTGCCGTTTGATGAGGCGTTTTCGCGCTTCAGAGAGTGGTGCGGCGATGACGTCACGTTTATCACCTGGGGCTATGACGATCAGGGCATAATGGAGCAGAATATAATTATCCACGATTTGGACTGGGACTGGATAGCCGGGTGGATTAACCTTCAGCTGATATATAACCTCCAAACCGGCGGGGACAAGAATCAGAAGAGCCTGGGCACCGCAATGGAGCATTTTGAGATAGAGCAGACACGTGTGGCGCATGACGCGCTGGGAGACGCGTATAATACGGCGCTTATCTGCTCCAGGCTGGATATGGCAAGCGGCCTCGCTCAATATGCGGAAGCGCCGGAGATACTCTCGAGCCGCAGCGGCCATGAAAAGAGCCGCACTTCGGACGGGCCGGAGCCCATCGCGCATGCGGCTCATTCCGGGTATGCTTCAAAGGGCGACGCGTTTGCCGACAAAACGCTCAGCGAGCCGCACTGCCCGGTATGCGGAGGGGAGCTCAACTTCTCCAAATGGGTAAATCAGGGCGACCACAGATATATGAATCTGGCGGAGTGCCCGGAGGACGGCAAGCTTTTGCTCCGAATACGCTTCAAGCGGCAGAATGACGGGACATATTCGGCCGCCTGCCTTGCGTATAATGCGGACGACCACATGCAGGAGTATTACGCCGCCAAGGCCGCCCAGCCCAGAAGCCGCGGCCGGAGAAGACGCAAGAAAAACAGCAAAGCTGTCAAGCAATAAAATTCAGAGAGCAGAAATAAGCAAATGGAGAGAATGAAAAAATGAACATTGTGCTTGTAGGCGCCGGCCGTATGGGGCGGGAAATCGCTTTCAGACTGGCGGACGAGGGCCACGACATAACTGTCGTGGATAATGATGCGGACTGTCTGGAGCAGATAGCGAATACAGTTGACGCCATGACGCTTCTGGGCAACGGAGCGGATTACTCCGTGCTCAGCCAGGCGGGCGTCGGCGAAGCCGACCTGCTCATAGCCGTTACGAACGAGGACGCCGTCAACATGCTTTGCTGCCTGAGCGGAAAAAAGCTGGGCGTAAAGAATACCGTCGCCAGGGTGCGCACCATGGAATATTTCCGGCAGATGGTGTTCCTCAAGGACGAACTCGGCCTTTCGCTTGTGCTGAATCCTGAGCAGGCAGCCGCCGCTGAAATCTCAAGAATTCTGCGCTTTCCCTCGGCGGCAAAGGTGGACTCGTTTGCAAAGGGCCGCGCCGAGATGGTTGAGCACACGGTTATGGAGGGCTGCCCCCTTTGCGGGCTCCGCCTTGACAAGCTGCGCAGCAAGCTCACGAACGGCATACTCATAGCCGTTGTCGAAAGAAACGAGCAGGTGCTCATACCCCGCGGCGACTTTGTATTGCAGGCGGGAGACGTTATGCATGTCGTCGGATCTCCGGCTGCCATAAGCGGCTTTTTCAAGGAGATTGGCTCTTACAAGCGTTCCGTGAGAAACGCCATGCTTTTGGGCGGCGGACGCATATCCCTCTATCTCGGGACGTATCTGATTGGCGCCGGCATCCGCGTCAAGATTATCGAGCGCAGCGCCGAGCACTGCGAAATACTCAAGGAGATGCTGCCCAAGGCGGAGATTCTGCTTGGCGACGGAACGGACCCGAGAGTGCTCGAGGAAGAGGGAATACGCACTGCGGACGCGTTTGTCGCGCTCACCGGAAGCGACCAGAACAACATTATCACAGGCATGTTTGCCCAGCGTGAGGGCGTCGGAAAGGTTGTTGTAAAGGTAAACGAGGACACCTTCAAGCTTATGGCGGGCTCACAAAAGCTGGACAGCTTCGTGCTGCCTAAAAACAGCGCTGCGGAGATTATTGTGAGCTATGTTCGCGGCATGCAGCATTCGATTCATTCCGTCGGTATTGAGTCTCTGCACGATATAGCTTACGGCAAGGCTGAAGTGCTGGAGTTTTCCATTAACGGCGACGCGCCCAACCTGGGCGTGCCCATTAAGGACCTCGGCATACGCAGGGATACGCTGATTGCCGCCATTATCCGGAATTACCAGTGCATTATCCCCGGGGGCAACGATACGATGGAGAAGAACGATACCGTCATAGCCGTCACTACCAAGTTTGGAATGAAGGGCTTTGCGGATATTTTTGCGGACTGACGATGAACTATCCGATTATAGCCAAAATTCTCGGGCGCGTCATGGCGCTGGAAGCGGTCCTCATGATTCCCAGCATTATAACCGCCATATGCTATGGCGAAAGCGTGCTCTGGTACGTTGAGACGGCGGCCGTGGCCGCTGTGCTGGCCGTGCTGCTGAATCTGCCGAAGCTCAAGTCGAAGGACTTTTACGCACGCGAGGGCTTTGTATCCGTTGCGCTTGCCTGGGTCCTGATGAGCGCCGTAGGAGCGCTTCCCTTTGTATTTTCGGGCGAGGAGCCGAGCTATACGGACGCCTTTTTCGAGATAGTCTCCGGATTTACCACAACCGGCTCCACTATTCTCACCGATATAGAGGGCATGAGCAAGGGCCTGCTGCTGTGGCGCAGCCTTTCGCACTGGATTGGCGGCATGGGCGTGCTGGTCTTTATAATGGCCGTCCTGCCGATGAGCGAGGACCGCAGCATGTACATAATGCGCGCGGAGGTGCCCGGCACCAGCTTCGGCAAGCTTGTGCCGCGCATCCGCACCTCGAGCGCAATAACGTACCTTATATATGTGGTCCTTACGGTCATACTCATTATCCTGCTGTGCGTGGGCGGAATGCCGTTCTTCGACTCCATAAACCACGCGATGGCCACGGCGGGCACGGGCGGATTCTCGGTCAAGACGCTCTCAATCGGCTATTATGACAGCGTGTACATTGACGTTGTGGTCAGCATTTTCATGCTGCTCTTCGGCGTGAACTTCTCGATATATTTCCTGCTGCTTGTGCGCAAGTTCAAAGACGCGCTTACCGACAGCGAATTCCTGGCCTACTTTGGAATCGCTCTGGGTGCGGCGGTCCTGATTGCGCTGGATATCTGGGACGAGTACGGCGGCTTCTGGCATGCATTCCGCTATTCGCTTTTCCAGGTGTCGTCATTGATGACGACAACAGGCTTCGCAACGGCGGACTTCATTTACTGGCCGGCCTTCTCAAAGTCCATATTGATACTGGTGATGCTCATTGGCGCAAGCGCGGGCAGTACCGGCGGCGGACTCAAGGTCTCCCGCATAATAATCTTCTTCAAGAGCGCCATGCAGGAGATAGGCCGACAGATTAATCCGCGCCGCACGACGAATGTGCGCGTCAACGGCAAGACTCTGCCGGCGGCCACGATACACAATACGCTGGTCTTTATCGCCCTGTATTTCCTCCTGACCTTCGTGATTGTCGCGGTCGTGAGCCTGGACGGCTATGATTTTGAGACCACGTTTGCCTCTGTCGTCAGCTGCATGTCAAACGTCGGCCCCGGCCTGGGCCCTGCGGGCCCCATGGGCAGCTTTGACATTTTCTCGGACCTTTCAAAATGGTTTTTGAGCTTTGCCATGCTCGCCGGCAGGCTGGAGATTTTCCCGATGCTCATTCTCTTCTCCCCGGCGACCTGGCGCCGGCATTGAATAAAAAAGCGCGTCCTCTTGGACGCGCTTTTTTATCTTTCGGTATTGGCTTCGATATCCGCCAGATGAACATATTCATCATACGTGCAGATGCGGTCGGTTATGGAACCGTCGGCGTTTATCTCTATAATCCTGTTGGCCACCGTCTGCGTCAGCTGGTGGTCGTGGCAGGAGAAAATGACATTGAAGTCGAAGGCGGCGAGGCCGTTATTGAGCGCGGCGATGCTCTCGAGGTCGAGGTGGTTCGTCGGCTGGTCGAGGAGCAGCACGCTCGCGCCGGAGAGCATGAGCTTGGATATCATGCAGCGGACTCGCTCGCCGCCGGAGAGGAAGTTGACCGGCTTGTAGACTTCATCGCCGGAGAAGAGCATGCGGCCCAGGAACTGGCGGAGATAGCTCTCGCGCTTGTCCTCGGAAAACTGCCGCATCCAGTCCATTATCGAGAGCTCGCAGCCCTCAAAGTAGGCGCTGTTGTCGCGCGGCATATAGCTCTGCGTGG
>CALXGL010000189.1 GCA_944387825.1 uncultured Oscillospiraceae bacterium
TAATGCTCTTGTCGATGGTGATATTGCCCTCATGCGTTCCGGCATAGACCGTGACCACGTCGCCGGCACTGGCGGCATTTATGGCAGTCTGAAGCGAGGGATAACCCACGCCGTTCACCTCGGCCGCGGCGTTCTTCTTGTCAACGACAATCTTACCGGTGTCGGGGTCAACGGTCATAGACGCGTCAATCGGTATGTAGGTCTCCACCGAGCTGTCCACTTCGCCGTTGTTCTTCGTGAAAGTGCCGCCGACAATGCTTATGTTGGCGGTCGCTTCTTTTTCAGCGGTCGATTTATCGCTGGTGAATTTGCCGCCGGAAATGGTGAAATTGGAGTTTTCATCGGCATTGATGGCATAGTTGCCATCGGTGCTTATATTGCCGCCGGAGATATTCACCTGCGCCTCGCCCTCAGCATCAACAACGTAGGATGCAAAATCATAGTTAGCGCTGTCGTCAAAAGAGGTAATTGTGCCGCCCTCTATGTTGAGAACGGTATTTTCCTGAACCTGGAGAACAGTAACGCTTCCGGCTATTTCTGCGGTGCCGCCGATTGTTACGGTAGAGCCCTTGTTAATCTGCATTGCCCCGCTGAGTCCTTCGGTATGCGTCAATTTACCTCCGGTCATGGTAAATTTTATGGTGTCGCTGGGCTTGTTGTAATCAGAGGAAAGATAAATTCCGGTGCGGCCCACAGAGGTCAATTCGCCTCCGGTGATATTAACGTCAATGCCGGCGCTGCCCCTGAGGCACATAACGCTATCGGCGGTGCTGGTCAGCTTGCCGCCAGAGATGTCAATCTTGACGTTTTTTGCAGACGTGAGAATGTCGAGCGTCTCCTGTGTGGACTCAATCTCGCCGCCGGTGAGGGCAAAGCTGCTGTTGCTGTAAAGCTGTATGCCATAACCGTGGTCATCGTCGCTGGAGATAATTTTGCCGCCTTTTTCCGAAGAGTTGTCGGCAATAGTCAGCGAACCGCCCTTAACAGTAATAATAAAGTAACTAAGGGCGTCCACGGTATTGGTAACAGTGAAGTTGTTGAGGTCTAAAACTACAGTTTTCCCCTCGCCTACGGTCCAGTTTTGCCTGGTGTCCACGGTTATGTTGCCGGTCAGCTTGATATTCCCGCCTGCGTCGATGGCCGCTGTCAGCTCCTCAGCGGAATCGACCTCTGTCCAGGTGTCATCCGCCAGCGCATTTATAGCGCCTAGCGAAAACACCATGCACACAGCAATTATTGCTGCAAACACACGTCTTTTCATGTCTGTTCTCCTTTTCCAAATTTTCCTGCATTGTGCGGTAGGTCACATTGTCCTTGGATGAAATTCAAGGACAATGGCGGGTACCCGCCCTTGCAATATTTACACGCTGTAATTATACGTTCCGCGCAGGCATATTGTCAAGTCATAACGGCGATTATGTCTGATATTTTTTCCTGTTCCTGCTTCTATTTCTCTTTTATAGCAGCGCCCTCGGCGAATCCTTCAGCTGAGGAAGCTGCGGATTTCCGCCTCCACGGCGCAGACTTCGCTCTCAAAGGACTGCGAGGACATGCGCAGCGCGCCGTTGCCGAGGATGATGAGCTGCTCTGCGGCGTCGGAGGTGATAACGCGGGTGTTGTAGCGCCTGGCGAGCTCGTGGGTGGCCTTTTCTATGTAGGTGTCCGCCGTCTCCGCCTCCTTTGTGTAGACCACGTAGAGGTTGTGGTAGCGCTCCACCTCGCGCTCTCCGCCCTTGACGCGCCAGGCGTCGAAAACCAGTATGGGCACGCACTGCTGATAGGCCGCGTAATTGCAGAGCCTGTCCATAAGGCGCCGGCGTGCCGCGTCCAGGTTATCTGCGGCTATTTCACGCAGTTCGTCCCAGGCAAAAATCACGTTGTAGCCGTCAATTACCAGGTACTCCGGCCCCTCCTTAGGCTTTGAGGCCGGGCGGCGCGAGGCCGCGGGCGCGGCCGGCGCGCGGCGCATGGCGGTGACGGCATCGCGCTTGATTGGCCCGTAGGTGCGTTCAAAGATGGCCATCAGCTCCTTGTCGGCGGCCAGGCTCGCGCGGTAGGCCTCTCCCCCGGCGCGGTAGTTGGGCTGCGGCGCCTCTTCCGCGCGGCTCAGGCGTTCGGCGCGCTCCAGCACGCTCTCGATGTGCATGTGCTGAGGCACCTCGTTCCATGGCACGAGGACCCCCGCGCCGTGGCTGCAAAAAACGCTGTCGGCGCTGTTCAGCGTGTCGGCGCCGGCGTCATAGCCGAGGCTCTCCATCACGCCCGCGCTGTCGTGGCAGGGCGCGTAGCCGCCCGGCAGGCAGACCAGCTGCCCGCGCCCGCGCGTGTAAGCCGAGACCTCGCGCGCGTAGCCCATCATCATGCTGACCGGGGCCGTGCCGGTGATAACGCTGTACTCGCCCTCCGTCTCCGGCGGGGCAAAGTCGGCGTACAGCCTGGGCATATCGGCCAGCGCGCGGCCGACGCTCCCGGCGGGTACGCGCAGGGTAAATTCATACATCGGCTCCAGCAGCACGCACTCGCCGCGCTCGCGCGCCGTCATAAGGCCCTGACGCACGGCGCGGTAGGTGGCCTGGCGGAAATCCCCGCCCTCGGTGTGCTTGGGATGGGCGCGCCCGGCGGCGAGGGTTATCCTCACGTCTGTCAGCGGCGAGCCGGTGAGCACTCCCAGATGCGTCTTCTCGGCCAGATGTGTGAGTATAAGCCGCTGCCAGTTTGTCGCGAGCTCGTCGGTTGAGCAGCTGCTGGCAAGCGCAACTCCGCTGCCGCGCTCCGCCGGCTCTATAATCACATGCACCTCCGCGTAGTGGCGCAGGGGCTCGTAGTGGCCCACGCCCTCCACGCGGCCGCTCACTGTCTCCTTATACAGTATGCCGCCCTCGTCAAACTCCACGCGGAGAGCAAAGCGGCGCTCAATGAGGCTTTTCAGTATTTCAAGCTGCACCTCTCCCATGAGCTGGACATACGCCTCGCCCAGCCTCTCATCCCAGAGGACGTGCAGCATGGGGTCCTCCGCCTCCAGCTCGCGCAGCTGCCGGAGCGCCGCGGTGACGTCGCAGCCCGAGGGAAAGCGCACGCGATAGCGCAAAACAGGCGCGAGCGCAGGCTCGGGCGCGTCGTGCTCAAAGCCCAGCCCTTCCCCCGCGTAGGCCCCGGCCAGGCCGGTTACGGCGCAGACAGCGCCCTGCGGCGCGCTCTCTGTCAGCTTATATCTGGCGCCTGAGTAGAGCCGCAGCTGGTCGGCCTTGGCGCTCCACTCCACGCGCGCGTCGCTACGCGAGCAGAGCGCGTCCTTGACGCGCAGGACGCCGCCCGTGACCTTCAGCCAGGCGAGCTGCGCGCCGGAGTCGTCGCGGGTGAGCTTGAAGATGCGCGCGCCGAACTCCTCCCTCTCCCGCGGCGGCAGGGTCAGGCGCTCCAGCGCGCCAAGCAGCTCGTCCACGCCCTCGAGCCTGAGCGCCGAGCCGAAGTAGCAGGGTATGAGCTCACGCCGCCCGACGGCCGCGGCCAGCTGCGCGTCAGCCGGCGCGGAGCCGGACATGACCGTCTCCAGCAGCTCCTCATTGCAGAGCGCCAGCTCCTCGGCGCTGCCGCTCGCGAGCATGTCAACGCAGCCCTCGCCGAAGCGGGCTTTCAGCTCCGCCATGCGCGCCGCGCGGTCATAGCCCGCGAGGTCGGACTTGTTCACATAGATGAATACGGGCTTGCGCGAGCGCTCCAGCAGCCGCCACAGCGTCTCCGTGTGGCTCTGGACGCCGTCCGTACCGCTGACGACCAGTATCGCATAGTCCATCACCTCCAGGGCACGCTCCGCCTCTGCGGAGAAGTCTACGTGACCCGGCGTGTCGAGCAGCGTCAGCTCCGCAGTGGGCAGGCTCAAAAGCGCCTGCTTTGAGAAGATGGTGATGCCCCGCTCGCGCTCGAGCGCGTCCGTATCAAGGAAGGCGTCGCGGTGGTCCACGCGACCCAGCTTTCGCAGCGCGCCGGCGCGGTATAGCAGCGCCTCGCTCAGGGTGGTCTTTCCCGAGTCTACATGGGCCATTATTCCTATTACCAGCCGTTTCATGGCGTAATTCCCTTCATTTCGGTGTCTCCGCACATTATACAGCAGCGCGGCGCTCTTGTACAGTGCCGGTGAAAAAAGCGCCGCCCGGTTTTCCTCCGGGCGGCGCGCTCGCTTATTCGCGGCTCGCGGCGATGAGCTCGCGCAGCCAGTAGTAGGAGTCCTTGGGTATCCTCTCTCCCGTGCGGTAGTCGCAGTAAACCAGGCCGAAGCGTGGGTAATAGCCGTTGCTCCACTCGAAGTTGTCTGTCAGCGACCAGTGCAGCCAGCCGCGCAAATCCACGCCTCCCGCCGCCGCGCGCGAGAGCGCGGCGAGATAGCGCGCGAGGAAATCTATCCTCTGCGGGTCGTGCACCCTGCCGTCGAGGCTGACCACGTCGGCGCAGGCGAGGCCGTTCTCCGCTATGTATGTGGGCGCGGGATAGCGCTCATAGAGATAGCGCACGCTCCAGTCCAGCGCCTCCGGCGTTATCGGCCAGCCCAGAGAGGTGCGCGGGAAGCCGGGGTATTCGGGCACAAATTCATAGCCACCGCCCGCGGCGCGCACACGTTTCCCGTGGTATATGTTGTAGCCTATCGCCTCCGGCGGGCAGTGGATAATCTCCAGCTCGCGCGGCGTGACCGAGGCGGCCAGCTCCGCCCACTCCGTGCCCTCACAGTCCGGGTAGCTGCCGTAAAAAATGGGGTCAAGCAGCCAGTTGTGGGTAAAGAGCGGGTCGCCTCCGGCGAGGTCGAAGCCGGCGAGGCGCGCCGCCGCAATATCCTCAGGCGACTCGCTGTCCGGGAAGCAGTGCCTTCCCGTTGAAACTATGCCCACCGTGCAGTCCGGGTCGGCGGCCTTGACGGCGCGCATGGCGAGGCCGTGAGCGAGCTGCTGGTTAACCAGCACCCGGAACTGCCCGGCCTTGTCCAGCACCCGCCCCGGCGCGTGCGAGCCGTCGCCATAGCTCATGGTCACGGTACACTGGGGCTCGTTGAGCGTGAAGTAGAGCTTCACCCGCCCGCGCAGATATTCCGCCATGCGTCCGGCGAAGCGCGCGAAGGCCTCCGCCGTCTCGGGCACAAGCCAGCCGCCGCGCTCCTCCGCCGCCTGCGGCAGTTCCCAGTGATAGAGCGTCACCACCGGCTGCACGCCCCGGCGCAGGCACTCGTCCGCCACGCGGCCGTAATACTCGAACCCGGCCTCGTTCCAATTTCCGTCGCCGAGCGGGTCGCAGCGCGCCCAGCTGACGGAGAAGCGGTATACGTCCGCGCCCAGATTTGCGGCGAGCGCCGCATCCTCGGCGTAGCGGTGGTAGCTGTCGCAGGCGACGTCGCCGTTTTCGCCGAAGTCAATTTTGCCGGGAGTGTGGGAGTATATATCCCAGACCGAGGCCCCGCCGCCGTCGGCGGTCGCATAGCCCTCTATCTGCGGGGCGGCGGAAGCCGCGCCCCACAGGAATCCCCGCGGGAATTTGATGTCCATGCCCATACCTCCTGAAATAAGCCTGTCAGGATTATACCAGCGCGCGCGGCAAAAGTAAACGCCCCCGCACGCGTTAACGTGCGGGGGCTGAAATTCATTGTCTCAGGTCTCGAGCGCGGCCGAGCGCATGTACTGCATATAGCGCGTCAGCATTGCGGCGCACTGGGCGCGCGTGGCGGTGCCGTAGGGGTCGAGCGTCTCGGCGTCAACGCCGTTGATTATGCCCGCCTCAATGGCCCAGGCCATCGCCTGCTCCGCCCAGGAGCTCACCTTTTCCGTGTCGCTGAAGCCGTCCAGCCCGCCCTCGGCGCCGGGCATCCCGGCGAAGCGCCAGAGCATGACGGCCAGCTGCTCGCGCGTTACGGAGCTGTGTATCTCGGAGCCGTCGGAGATTCCGGCGCTCACGGCCCACAGCCGCGCAGTCTCGTACCAGTCCGCGCCCGTGACGGCCTCGCCGTCCGCGCGGGCCAGCACCGTCCAAATCATCGCGCGGGACATCGTGCCCTCGGGGTTGAACTCGGTCTCGGAGCTGCCCTCCATGAGTCCGTTGGACTCCACGAAGAGGAAGTCGTCGTAGTACCAGCTCTCGCTGCTTATGTCGGTGTACACGACCTCGGGCTGCGCATAGGTGACCTCGACGCTGACAATGTTCTGCGGCTGGTCGAAGGTGTAGGTGCCGTCCGGGTTGTGCTCAACCTCTATCCGGTTGCCGCTGCTGTCGGTGACTATGACCTTATCCACCACGTAGCCGCTGTTCGGCTCGGGGATGACCGTCGCGGTCTCGCCGGGCCTGGCCGGAGCGACCGTCACGCTGCCGTTTTCAGCCGGGGCCACCTCCGGCTCCTTGACCGTCTGGCTGGGCTGGACAACAGTCTCATGCTTCGCTGCCACGGGCCCGACGGGCTCGGACGCGATAGTCGAGCCGTCCGCGAGGGTTACGACCACGCGGACATAGAGGCCCTCGTCGCGCGGCTTGAGCTTGTAGTAGTTGCGGTTGGTGCCGTTGATGTCCTCGAAGGGGCCGGCGGCGCTCGCTCCGGTCTGCCAGACATAGCTCGTGCCGTCTATATTTATTGTAAGCGTCTCGCCCGCGCGCACCGTGCCGGAGACGGCCGGAGCAAACTCGCCCGGCTGTATTTCGACGTAGGTGTGCGCCGCGTCGTAGACGTAGCCACCGAGCTTCGAGGAGGTGAACGCCGCGTTTTCGCCGGTGCGCCAGCCGTAGCTGCCCGCGTACCCGCTCAGCACCGGCGCTGCGCCGAACGCGCCCTCCCCGCCGGAAACCGTGACATGCCCGCCGTTGACGGTGAACGGGGAACCGGACGAATTCGCAACGCCAATCTCCGCCGAGCTGACGCTGAGCTCCGCGCCCTCGCCTATGACGGCGCCGCTGCCGCTCCCATCGCCGCTGCTGAAAAATCCGATGCCGGTCACGTTGATTTCGTCAAAGCGCGAACCGGAGGCGGAGGCGGAAACACTGCTGCCCTCGCCGCTGACGGTCAGGACGCCGCCCATCGCTATGCCGCGCCTCGCGCCCCGGACGTCGAGGACGCCGCCGTCCGTCACGCTTAGATCGCCGTCCACAGCAGCACCTCCGCCGTGCATGCCCTCGGGATAGACGCCCTCCGAAGCCTCATAGGACACGCACGTCACCTTGGAGCCTTCGCCGCTGATATTGACGCCGCAGGTATAGGCCCACAGGCCTATGGAGGTGGCCTCCGCGTAAACCGTCGCGCCATCCGTGACGTTCAGGCCCCCCTGTACGCTTATGCCATAGCTGTCGTGAATTTCGCCATGTCCATAGCTCTTGGAGCTCACACTGCTGCCCTTACCGGAGACCGTGAGTTTTCCCAACAGCTGAAGTATATAACCGTGAGGGCCTTCTGCGTCTATGGAGCCGCCGTTGGTAACTATGGTGTCGCCTTCAATGACCGTCGCCATACCGTCGCCGGTACTCTCAAGCGCGGACGCGTCAACCGTCACGTCACCGTTGGTATAAAGGCCGTGCCCGAATCTGCCGTTGGCGGTGCCCTTTATGGTCGCGCCGTTACTAACGCTGACGTTGCTTTCTATATCAGGCCCTGTTACCTGTCCGTCCACTGTTATCGGCCCCACCAGGATGCCGTTAACGCTCTCGCCGGAGCCGGCGCCCTCGAGCAGCGCGCCGTCGGAGACAGTGAGGTCGCCGTTGAGTACGCGCACGCCCGAGCCGTACTCTTCCGCAGGTTTCTGTTCCACATCGTCCGCGTAGATACCCTGCGCGACGCCCGTCACGCTGCTGCCCTCGCCGCTGACGGTGAGGCCGTCGTTTCTGTTGAACCTGTCGCCGACGAACACGCCGCGCCAGTCGCCGGTCCCCTTGACGCTGCCCCCGCCGCTGACCTCTATCTTCTCACCAGAGCTGACGCCGGTCGAGCGCTTTTCGTAGGCAGTGCCCTCGAGCGCGCCGCCGTCGGATACGGTTATGCCGCCGTTGCACGTCACGCCGGTAGCGTAGCTGCTGTTGGATTTTCCTAAAGCCGTACCCGTCACTCGGCTGCCCGCGCCTGTGATGGTGAGGCTGCCTTTACTTATGGTTATGCCATCAATCGTACCCTCAGCCTCCAACACACCGCCGCCGGAAACGGTGACGCTATCGCTGTGAAGGCCTACGGAGGGGCATATATTATCTTCCATCTCCTGAGTGTACTCGGCGGCCTGCGCGGTCATCTTGGAGCCCTGCCCGCTCACCTCGAGCTGCGTGGCCCGCACGCCGACGGGGGCGCTGCCGTATACCGTGCCGCCGTTTACGACGCTAATCTCACCGGCATAGAGGCCATATTCTTCGAGATTGACACCGTAAGACGTACCGGAGACGCTGCCTCCGTCAACGGATATCACTTTCGCGCCTATGGCGCTGCCCGCGCTGACCTCCGCCGTCACGGAGCCGCCGCTGTTGACCGACAGCGTGCCGTCTGCGTTCAGGCCGCCGTAATTTACCCGCAGGCCGCCTGTATAGCGTTTAATTTCGCTGAACGCCTCGACCATCGCGCCTTCGGAGACAGTGACATTGCCGTCCACGTTTATGACGGTGAAGTCAGTTCGAACAGTCTGGCCGTCAACAACGGGCAAATACGGCCCCACGGCCCTGCCCGTCACGCGGCTGCCTGCGCCGGTGACGGTGAGGCTGCCGTTACTTATGGTTATACCCCGCATCGCGCCTTCGGCTTCCAGCACGCCGCCGCCGGAGACGGTGACGCCTTCGGTGTAAAGCCCGACGGAGGAGCACATGTCGTCCGACATTTCCTGCGTGAACTCAATGGCCTGCGCGGTCACTTTGGAGCCCTGACCGCTCACCTCGAGCTGCGTGGCCCATATGCCGGAGGTGGCGCTGCCGTATACCGTACCGCCGTTCACGACGGTCAGCCGCTCCCTCGCGCTGACGCCCCAGTCGCCGTTATTGCCGCCGTAAGCCGTACCGGAGACGCTGCCGCCGTCAACGGATATCACGTCCGCGCCTATGGCGCTGCCCGCGCTGACCTCCGCCGTCACGGAGCCGCCGTTATTGACAGACAGCGTGCCGCCTATGCTCATGCCGCCGCCCGTGCCGCTGCCCTTGAGCGCAGCGCCGTCTACGGTGGCGTTGCCGGTAATGCGCAGGCACTGGTCAACCGCGCTGACCGCCTCAACCACCGCGCCGCCGGATATGGACAGGTCGCCATCTCCGCTTATGCCGCAGGAGCCGGAACCGGCCTCGGTTCCGGCGCGCAGAGAGCCGCTGCCGGATATGCTGAGCGCGCCGTCATAAACCACGCCGAGGCCGTTGGCAGATACAAAGCTGTTCTCGCCGGACAGCACGATGTTCAGGTCGCTTTTGGCAGCGATGCCGTCCCCGCTGCCCGTCCAGTTCACGTTCTCCAGCGTGAGCGTATTGCTCGCCGCGTCGTATGCAGCGGTGCCGCCGCCTATTTCGACGGTGCCGTCTACGGTTACACCGCCGACTATGGGCGTGCCGCCCTCCGCCGAAGCCCCCGCAGCCAGCGCCGCACACAGCAGCACCGCCAGCAGTATGCCGAACATCCTTTTCTTCATGGTATCAACCTCCATGATATTTTCATACAGAATTATTATAAACTACCCCTCACACGGAAAACAATTAACTGGCTGCATAGTATTCAATCTTTTTTTGCAAAAAGGCCGGGAACAACGTCCCGGCCCCCTGCCCTTGACCTTTTCCGGCCGCGGCGCTATACTTGGTTATAACTGACTCCGGCCGGAAAGGGCTGACTGCATGGATACCATCACGCTTTTGACAACGCTTGACGAAAACCATCTCCCTCAGCTGCAGGTGCTGCTCACCTCGCTCGCCCTGAACAACCCCGGCGAGAAGTCCGAGCTCTTTTTGCTACACAGCGGCATAGCCGGCGCCGCGCTCGAGGGCACGTCCCGCCGGTGCTCGGCGTATGGCTGGAGCTTTTCGCCGCTGCCCGTGGAGGACGTCCGCTGGAACTATGACGCCCGGTATTACTCGGGCTATCTCCTGCGCAGCGCCGGGGAATACGACCTCGGCTGGGTTATGCAGAACACCTCGGTTCTCCACTTCTGCGGCAAGGAGAAGCCCTGGAAGCCCAAATACATCCACCGCTTCGGCATACTCTACCGGCACTATATGCAGCTCGCCCGCCGCGAAACGGCGTGAAAAAACGGCAGACGCAAATGCGTCTGCCGTCTCCATATCGCGGCCTCTCACGCGCACTCGTGGCGCACATACGCGCGGCGGGCGAGCAGGGCGAAAAGCGGCGTCTCTATGACCGGCGCGGCCAGCATGGCGAAGGGCGTCCAGACGGCGATGGGGCCGAGGGTGAGGAAGCTATACGCAGCCAGTTCGTTATACATGCCAATCTGAAGCCCTGTTCCGCCCGTGGGCAGAAGAAGCCTAACCCAGTCGTCGGCAGGATAGCTCATGTACGCGTCTACAAAACTTGGCAGCGTGAGCATGGCGGCGGACAGCACGAGCACAGACACGCCGTTTGACAGCAATGACGAGAGCCAGAGCGTGAAGGATATGCTTGCCAGCATCGTAAGCAGGCCGGAGAGCACGCAGAGCGCGAGGACGCCGGTCATGCTTATGTCCAGGAGCACGAATGGCCCCAACTTAAGCTGGGCGGAGGTGCCGTCCGGGCCGAAGGTCAGCAGGATGATTGCGCAGAACAGCGCGGCGGAGAGCAGGAAAAGCGCGGCGCAGACGCTGTACGCGGCCAGGATTTTCGCCCGCGCGAGCTTGCCGCGGCCGAGCTTTGCGCAGCGCAGGATGCCGTCGGCGCCGCTTGAATAGCCCTGCGAAAACGTGGGCACGGCTATTACCGTGCAGATCAGGCACAGTGCAAACAGGCAGAGCGTCCAGTTTACGCCGGTCTCGCTCTCTCCAAAGCCGTATTCCCAGTAGAAGGGCTCGTCCACGCGCTCATTCAGTGCCAGCGCGCTTGCCAGAGCGGCCTGCGTCGGCGCAAATTTGGCAAGGGCGGCCCCCCTTTCCGCGTAATACTCACGCGCTTCGCACGAGATACGCCCGCAGCTGCCGGAGAGGATGGGCTCATAGGACAGCCACCTTTCGTATACGTCACGCGGCATGTTTTCGGCGCGCCCGTAGGTATCCCGGGCCCACACGCTGTAATCGGACATCTCCGCAAGCCGTTCCGGCGTCACATATCCCTCGACCTCCGCGTAAAGCTCGCGCTGATACTCTATGGCCTCCATCCCGCGCAGGGCGATATATCCGCGCGACTCCACGCTCCCCGCCCCGGCAACCGTGACGCAGGCGAAAAACACGCTCATCGCCAGCATCGCCGCCCCGAGGAACAATGTCGAGCGCGACTTTATGAGCCGCTTTAGTTCCAGCCTATACATACCTCCGCCTCCCTCACGCGCACTCGTGCCGC
>CALXGL010000190.1 GCA_944387825.1 uncultured Oscillospiraceae bacterium
TTATCATGGCGAGCGCGGGCTTTACGTATATGCGCGTCGGCGTGAGCAGGGTCTCGCCCAGCGTGCAGCCGAGCTCGTCATAATGCTTTTCAAGCGCGCCGTGCTCCACGTCGAAGACGCGGCGCACGAGGGAAAAGCCGTTTGAGTGTACGCCGCTCGAGGGGATGGCTATGACCGCGTCGCCCGGGCGCATGGAGCTGTTGTCGAGTATCTTCACCCTGTCCACCATGCCGACGGCGAAGCCCGCGAGGTCGTACTCGTCCTCGCCGTAGAAGCCGGGCATCTCGGCGGTCTCGCCGCCTATCAGCGCCGCGCCGGACTGCACGCAGCCCTCGGCCACGCCGGAGACGATGTCCGCGATGCGCTCAGGCACATTTTTGCCGCAGGCGATGTAGTCGAGGAAGAAGAGCGGCGCGGCGCCGCAGCAGACGACGTCGTTGACGCACATGGCGACGCAGTCTATGCCGACGGTGTCATGCCTGTCCATGAGGAAGGCTATTTTCAGCTTGGTGCCGACGCCGTCCGTACCGGAGACGAGGACCGGCTCGGCCATACCCGTGATGTCAGGCCTGAAGAGGCCGCCGAAGCCGCCCAGCCCACCCAGTACGCCGGGCGTATTGGTGCGCTGTACATGCTTTTTCATGAGCTCCACGGCCTTGTAGCCGGCGGTGATGTCCACGCCGGCGGCGCGGTAGCTTGCGCTCTCGCTTATCACTCGTTTTCCTCCTTCTCACGTTCGCTCAGCTTTTGTTCGAAGCGGCTCTTGGCCGCGCGTTTGGGCACCTCGCAGGGGTATTCGCCCGTAAAGCAGGCCGCGCAGAAGTTGATATGCGAATTGTCAGCCAGCTTGTGTACGTTCTCGCAGCTGAGGTAGCCTATCGAGTCCACGCCGATTATCTCGCGTATCTCCTCTATCGAGTGCTGCGCGGCGATGAGGTTGTCGCGGCTGTCTATGTCCGTGCCGAAGTAGCATGGGTACAAAAACGGCGGCGCCGAGAGGCGTACATGGACCTCCTTAGCCCCGGCCTCGCGCAGGAGGTCGACTATGCGGGCTATCGTCGTGCCGCGGACTATGGAGTCATCCACCATTATGACGCGCTTGCCGCGCACGGTGGAGGCGACGACGTTGAGCTTAATGCGCACGGCATTCTCGCGGCGGGGCTGGCCGGGCTGTATAAACGTGCGGCCGATGTACTTGTTCTTGACGAAGCCGACGCCGTAGGGGATGCCGCTCTGCCTCGCGTAGCCCAGCGCGGCGTCAATGCCGCTGTCCGGCACGCCTATGACAACGTCCGCCTGTACGGGGTGCTCCAGCGCGAGAAAGGCGCCCGCCCTCTGGCGCGCGGTGTGTACGCAGCTGCCGTCTATGACGGAGTCGGGGCGCGCGAAGTAGATGAACTCAAAGACGCACTCGGCGCTCGGCCCGCCGCAGTGGCTGCGGTCGGATTCTATGCCGTTCTCGCGGGAGATAGTGACCACCTCGCCGGGCTCGACGTCGCGGACGAACTTCGCGCCTATGGCGTCAAGGGCGCAGCTCTCGCTCGCGACGGCCCAGCCGTCCTCGAGCTCGCCTATGCAGAGCGGGCGGAAGCCCAGAGGGTCGCGCGCGGCTATGAGCTTGCGCGGGGACATGACCGTGAGGGAATACGCACCCTTGAGGCTGTCCATCGCGGCGCAGACGGCGGCCTCGATGGAGCCGGTGCGAAGCCGCTCGCGGGTTATGACGTAGCTTATGACCTCGCTGTCCGAGGTGCCGGAGAAGATTGCGCCCTTGAGCTCGAGCTCGGTGCGCAGCTCGCTGGCGTTGGTGATATTGCCGTTGTGCGCGAGGGCCATGCCGCCCTTGACGTGGCGGACGACCAGGGGCTGGGCGTTCTCGCGCGTGCAGCCGCCCGTTGTGCCGTAGCGGCAGTGGCCTATAGCCATCTCGCCGCGCGGCAGGCGGCGCATTACGTCCTCGGTAAACACGTCGTTTACGAGGCCCACGTCCTTGTAGCCGGAGATAACGCCGTCGTCGTTTATGGCGATGCCGCAGCTCTCCTGGCCGCGGTGCTGGAGCGCGTAGAGGGCGCGGTAGGTCATAGGTACGACGTCCTCACCGCGCGAGCGGGTCAGCACGCCGAAGACGCCGCACTCCTCATGCAGTTTATCAAAGTACTCGAAATCCATAGCTCAGTCGCCGATGATGCGGCGCATAACCTCCTGATAGGCGTCTTCAACTCCGCCGAGGTCGCGGCGGAAGCGGTCCTTGTCCAGCTTCTCGTGGGTCTCGACGTCCCAGAAGCGGCAGGTGTCGGGGCTTATCTCGTCTGCCAGCACGATCGTGCCGTCGGGCAGGCGGCCGAACTCGAGCTTGAAGTCCACGAGCTCTATGCCGTGCTCGAGCAGGAAGGCCTTGAGGACCTCGTTTATCTTGAAGGAATAGGCCTTTATCGCCTCTATCTCCTCCGCAGTGGCGAGCTTGAGGGCCAGGGCGTGATAGCTGTTCATGAGCGGGTCGCCCAGCTCGTCGTTCTTGTAGCTGAACTCAATCGTCGGCTCGTCGAAGACTATGCCCTCCTCAACGCCGTAGCGCTTGGCGAAGCTGCCGGCGGAGATGTTGCGGATAATGACCTCGAGCGGGACTATCTTCACGCGCTTGACGAGGGTGTCGCGCTCGCTGAGCTCTTCGACGAAGTGGGTGGGGACGCCGTTTTCCATGAGAAGGCGCATGAGACGGTTGGTGAGGCGGTTGTTTATGACGCCCTTGCCCATTATCGTGCCGCGCTTCTCGCCGTTGAAGGCGGTGGCGTCGTCCTTATAGGAGACTATGCAAAGAGCGGGGTCGTCGGTGGCGTAGACCTTCTTGGCCTTGCCCTCGTACATCTGTTCGCGCTTTTCCATTATTATATCCTCCTTGAGTTAATTAACCGTTGAGCTTTTCCTGGAGCGCCGCGTCCTTTTTGAGGGTAGCGGCGGTCATGTCCGCGCGCATGGCGTCGAGCCTTGCGGCGAGCTCGCCGTCGCCGACGGCGAGAATCTGGGCGGCCAGCAGCGCGGCGTTCTGCGCGCCGTCAATCGCGACGGTGGCGACGGGGATGCCGGAGGGCATCTGCACGGTGCTCAAAAGGGCGTCCAGGCCGTCGAGCGTGCTGCTCTTTATCGGTATCCCGATGACGGGCAGGGTGCTGTTCGCGGCCAGGGCTCCGGCCAGGTGCGCGGCCTTGCCCGCGGCGGCGATAATGACGCCGAAGCCGTTATCGCGGGCGTTCACAGCCAGCTCCCGGGCCTGCTCGGGCGTGCGGTGCGCGCTCATCACTCGGGCCTCAACGGGGATGTCCAGCTCGCGCAGCTGCTTGACGCACTTCTCCACTACGGGCCAGTCGCTGTCGCTGCCCATGATAACTGCGACCTTTTTCTTTATCATGCTCTCTCCTCCGAAAAAGATGTCAAGGCCACGGCTCATACGGCCGTGACCTTGCAGTTAGCTTATTATTTGACATACTCCGCGCCCTTGGAGCGGGCGGTAAAAGGGAACAAAAGGGCGCACCATACCCCCTGGCCAGAGATTCGCAGCCGGATCATGCGCACCGCCCCCTTGGAAAGTATAAATAGATTTTACAGTCTTTTTTCCGAAAACTCAACCTGTTTCGAGCGTCAGGAGAATTTTCATATACTTGAACAAGTTTGCGAGACTAACTCGCGCGGTTTATGCCGAATTTCACCGCGCGCCGGGCGGGAAATTCCGCCGGGCCCTCAGCTCAGGCCTTTTCCCGCGCCTTCAGCGCGGCAAGGACCTCCGTCTGCACCGGGAAGCGCTCGCGCTTCAGATACCGGGACTCGTATTCCAGGCGCAGGCTTCGCGCCCTTTCCGCATCCAAAAGCTCGATGAGCGGCAGGGTGAGTATATGCACCGCTATCAGCATAAGGCGCTCGGGACTTCTCTCCCGGAGCAGCTTCGGCCGCGTAAAGACATACTCCAGCGTCTGCGCGATTTCGTCCTGCTCCGGGTTGGAGGCCGCATATTCGGTCATGGCCTCCTGCAGCTTCCGCATGAACTCGTTCTGGCACTGCTCCGCATAGCCGGATTTGAATCCTAGCATGCTCTCAAGCACGCCGCGCTGCTTTTTGGCCTCCGACATGGCTGCCATGTATTCTGTGTAAACGCTCTCTATTATCTCCGGAACCGCCATTGTACAGCCCTCCATATGCGCCGCTGAATCATACTCAATTATGACGCATCGGAGGGCGGTATGTCAATTGTCATTTCAGCTCTGGAAAAACATCCTTCAGCGCGGGATAGATTTCCCGGAAAGCCCGGTAGCGCCTCTCGTACTTGGCGGCTAGCTCCGGCTCCGGCCTGACGGTCTCGCTGACCTTGACAAGCCTGTCGCAGACCTCGCGCACGCTCGAGTACGCGCCACAGGCCACCATGGCGAGCATCGCGCCGCCCATACCGGGGCCCTGCTCGGTGACGGGCAGGTCGAGCTCGATGTTGAGCACGTTGGCCATTATCTTGCGCCAGAGCGGGCTCTTCGCGCCGCCGCCGCAGAGCATCGAGCGCCTGATGTCGAGGCCCAGGCTGCGCGCGACCTCAAGCGAGTCGCGTATCGCGAAGGCGACGCCCTCGAGCACGGCCTGGGTTATGTCCGCGCGGGTGGTGTCCATCGTCATGCCCACGAGGG
>CALXGL010000191.1 GCA_944387825.1 uncultured Oscillospiraceae bacterium
CGAGGTCAAGCGGCTCAGGTGGTCACCTTGTGGATGTCGTCCATGTTGCCGAGGACCAGGACGTGTTCATTTGTGTTGAATTTGTACGCCGGGTCGAGGACAGGGTGGAGCTTTTCGTCGTCCGTGCGCGCCGCGATTAAGTTGAGGTTGTAACGAGAACGCAGCCCGACTTCCGCCACGGAGCGGCCCATCCAGTCATGAGGCGGCTCGATTTCACATATGGCGCAGCCTTCGGAGAGGCTGATGAAGTCGAAGATGTGCTGGCTGGACTCGCGCACCGCGATGCGCTCGGCGGCGTCGCGCTCGGGGTAGATGATGAAGTCCGCCCCGCAGCGGCGCAGGAATTTCGCCTCCAGGTCGCGGTCGGCCTTGGAGTACACGCGCTTCGCGCCCAGTTCCTTCAGCTGGTCGGTAATCTCCAGGCATGCCTGGAAGGCCTGGTTGACGCAGACGAAGCACGCGTCAAAGTTCTCCACATCGAAGCTGCGGAGCACGTCGATGTTCGTACAGTCGGCGACCTTGGCTTCGGTGACATATGGCAGCATGTCCTCGACGGCGTCGGGGTTCTGGTCTACTATCATAATTTCGCATTTGTTGCGGTACAGAGCCTGGGCGAGATGGTGGCCAAAGGTGCCCATGCCGATTATAAGGAATGACTTCATCGTTTTTGACCTCCGTTAACCTATTGTTACAGCTTCTTCCGGGCAGCGCACCCTGGCGTGGGCCCGGCGCTCCAGCAGGGCCATGGCGAAGGAGAGGCTGCCGACCCGGCCCAGATACATGAGCAGGGTTATTATTATCGCGGAAAAGTCGTTCAAATCCCGCGTTATGCCTGTTGTCATACCCACTGTACCCATTGCGGAAAAGACCTCGAAGAGCACGTCCGTGAGTTCAAAGTCCTGTACCAGGCAGATCAGCAGCGCCCCGGTGAGAGCAAGGTACAGGTTCATGAATACCATGACGCCGGCCTGGCGCACGTTATCGTTGGATATTCGCCGCCCGAACACCTCCGGATCGCGCTTGCCGCGCACGCCGGCGATTAGGCACGCGACAAGCACGGCTATGGTCGTGGTCTTGACGCCGCCAGCCGTCGAGCCGGAAGAGCCGCCTATAAACATGAGGATTATGGTCAGAAGTTTGCTGCCGGGGCTGAGCGCGGCGGTGTCCACGCTGTTGAAGCCAGCTGTGCGCGGCGTTACAGAGGAGAAAAAGCTCACGAGCACCTGTTCTCCAAAGGTCATACCGGCATTCATGCGGTTGCGTTCCAGGAAGAAGAACACAACGGCGCCACCAACAGCGAGTATGGCGCTGGTGAGCAGCACCAGTTTGGTTTGCAGTTCATAACGCCGCCAGCGCAGTTTGTTGCGCTTTATGTCGTCCCAAACCAGAAAGCCGAGGCCGCCGATAGTGATGAGGGCCATGATAGTCACGCAAACTAGAGCGTCATCGTAATACGCGGTAAGCGAGGCGTAGTTGCCTATGATGTCGAAGCCGGCGTTGCAGAAGGCCGCGACCGAGTGGAAGATGCCGAACCAGAGCCCGTCCCAGAAGCCGCGCTCCGGAATGAACCTGATGCACAACAGCAGGGCTCCGACCCCTTCAAAAAACAGAGTACCCCAGCCTATGGTGCCGGTAATCTCGGTTATGCGCCCGATGCCGCTGGAACTTATCGAGGCAGCCATTACGCCGCGCTCGTGCATGCTCATGCGGCGTTTCACGAGCTTTGAAAACAGCGTAGCGATGGTCATAAAGCCGAGACCGCCTATCTGGATGAGCACAAGCACGACAACTTGGCCGAAGAAAGACCAGTGGGTGCCGGTGTCCACCATCACGAGGCCGGTAACGCACGAGGCGCTGGTCGACGTGAAAAGGGCAGGAATAAAGCCCGTGACCTCTCCCGACGCCGAAGAGACTGGCAGCATCAAAAGCAATGTGCCAATCATAATGACTAGGAAGAAGCCAAGGGCTATCGTCTGTACAGATGTAAGCTGTCTACGTTTCATACACACCCGGGCCATAAGCCTGGCCCGCCGGCCTAAAGCGTTGCGTACATTGTACCACAGATGTAGAAACTTGCAATCAGCAGCATAGACAATTATGCACTATGAAAAATGTGCAAAACACACAAAAATGCATTGACGATAGAGATAACCGCTCAGTGTTCCAGAATCCTGCCGGGACAAAACAGCTCCACCCCGTTACCAGGCAGGCGCCGGAGATAACGGGGTGGAGCTTTGCTGCCCGGCAGGGCGGTCCGGGTTCACCGCATGGCGTCGCTGATATTGTCCGCCAGCTCCCCGGCGGCCTTGAGCGCCCGGCCGATAACGTTGTCGCCCTTCTTCTTCGGGGCCATGAGCATACCCATCGAAGCGCCGATGGCCATGCCCATGCCCACGCCCTTGAGGAAGGACCTGCTGTCCATGCTCTGCATACGCGCACCTCCTTGAAAAGTACACAACAAGTTTGCGCCGCCGGGCAGGATTTTATGATTTGCCGCGCGAGGTAATATGTGCTATACTATTAAATTGGAATGTTGTTCGCGCAATACGCGCCGAATCTGAAAGGACGAAAGCAATGGCTTACAAGATACTTGCAGTGGGCGACACGGTCGGCTCGTCGGGGCTGGAATTCCTCCAGCGCCGCCTGCGCTCCATCAAGCGCGAGCTGGGCGCGGACTTCGCCGTGGTCAACGGCGAGAACGCCAACGTCGTCGGCTGCACGCCGAAGCAGCTCGACGCCAT
>CALXGL010000192.1 GCA_944387825.1 uncultured Oscillospiraceae bacterium
AGCACCATTGTGCCGGTATTGAAAGCGCCGATGTGTCCGGCGGCCTCGTAGCCGTCGATGACGACCATGTCGCAGCCTATGGACTGGGCCTTGAGCGCGTGCTTGACGGCGACGCACTTGTGGATGACGGTTATGCCGGCGGCCTTCATCTCCTCGATGTACTCAGTGGGAGCGCGTCCGGCGGTCTCCATGATGCGCACGCCCTCTTCCGCGCAGACCTTGATGTGCTCGTGGTATCCGACGGCGTTGAGGGACGGGAACAGGGAGATGTTCACCGCGAAGGGCTTGTCCGTGAGGGTCCTGCAGCGCTTTATCTCCGCTCTCAGGTCTTCCGGAGAGGCGAAGGTGGCGGAGGATATAACTCCAAGGCCCCCGGCATTGGACACGGCGGCCGCGAGATCGGCGGTTGCGAACCACTGCATGCAGCCCTGGATGATGGGATACTTTATCCCAAGCATTTCGGTTACTTTTGTACGTATCTGCATAATTTCCTCCTTGTACGGTGCTGTTATTTGTTTTCCAAAGCGTCTATAAGCTTGGGGATTACATTGTTGAGGTCGCCGATTACGCCGAAGTCGCACTCCTTGAAGATGGGCGCGTTTTCGTCGTTGTTAACGGCAAAGATGAGACCTGACTGGCTGCAGCCCGCGGTGTGCTGGACCTGGCCGGAGAGACCCACGGCGAAATAGACCTCGGGGCGTACGGTGACGCCGGACACGCCGATGTACCGGCTTGTGGGCAGAAGGTGATCCTCCTCCGCGACGGGACGGGTGCAGCCCATCTCGGCGCCGAGCGCCGCGGCAAACTTCTCCACGCAGGCAAGCGACTCGGCGTTCTTGATGCCGCGGCCTACGCCGACGACTCTGCGCGCCGAAGCCAGGTTCGTGCGCTGGACCTGCTTTTCCTCTTTCTTCACCATCTCTATCCCGGCGGAAGCCGCGTCAAGCTCTTCCGCTCCGGAGGCGTCCTTCTCCTCGGCGGGCTCAAAGATTCCGGAGCCCACGCACACGACCGCTTTCCGGCCGCCCTCCTCGGCCAGCTCCACGAGGCCGCCGTAGCTGAGCTTCCTGGTCAGGATGCCGTTTTCGCCGGCAAGCACCTCGCTGGGGTCGGTCTGTACGCCCGCGCCGAGCGCCGCGGCCGCTATGCCCGCCATCAGACGCCCGTCGCGGCTGCGCTCCGCGAGCACCAAATCCGGCTGCTGCTCCTTTATGAGGGCAGCCACCGCGCCGCTGTATGCGGCGGCCGAAAGCTCCTTATCACTGACGGCGTACACCTTATCCACACCCGCTGCAGAGACCGCTTCTCCGAGGCATACGAGCGCGACGGACTCGGCAAATTTCTCTGCGCCGGCCGCCAGCTCAAGGGCGGCGGAGCGGCTCTGGGCGATGACAAAACACTTCTTATATCGCTCCATACTTCTCACCTCACAGCTTTCTGAGCCAGGCCGCGGCAGCGGCAATACCGTCCTCGTCGTCGCGGACGAGCTCGCATTTCCTGTCCGTCTTGCCGAGCGCTTTCAGGCTCACCTCGGTGTCTTTTCTCTCGCCGTCGGCTGCGTAGGCGTCCAGTGTCTCCACGCAGCTCGGCTTCTTCCCGGCCTTCAATATCTCCTTCATTGACGCGAGACGGGGCATGCATATGTCGCTGGTGACGGAAATCGCCGCCGGCAGAGCCACTTTCAGCACCTCGGTGCTGGCTTCCAGGTTGCGCTCGCCCAGGAGGCAGTCGCCGTCGAGCTCCACCCGGCTCACCGCGTTCACGGTGTTCCAGCCGAGCAGCGCGCCGGTGATGTTTCCGACCTGCTGGGAATAGAGGTCGCCGGAGCCCTCGCCGAAGAATACCGCGTCCACGTCTCCGAGCTTCCTTATCGCCTCGGCAAGCACTTCGGCCACCGCCAGGCTGTCCGCTCCGGCGAGGGCCTCGTCTTTGACGGCCAGCATCTCCTGCGGGCCGCGCGCGAGGATGGACTTCTTGAGCTTCGAGTTCTCCACCACATCGGAGCCCGCCGTCAGCGCTATCAGCTTGTTCTCCGGCGAGGTCTCGGTGAGCTGCGCCGCGGTCTCAACCGCGCGCAGATCGTACTGGCCAATCTCCCATTCGCAGTTTGTAAAGTCGAGGCTCCTGTCCGGCTTTACGACTATGCTGTTTTCGCCTGGCACCAGTTTGTAGCACACAACAAATTTCAAGGAAAGTTCTTCTCCCTTCTCACTTTTTATCTGTGTTCATGTTCTGAAACATCTCTTTTACCGTTTCCCGCTGCACCTTGCCGCTGCCGTTCACGGGCAGCGTGTCTACGAACATGACCCTCTTGGGCTTTTTGAAGCTGCCCAGGCGCTCGCGGCAATGTGCCATTATGTCGTTCTCGGTAAGCGTGGAATTCTCTCTCTTTACCACGGCCGCCACTATCATCTCTCCCCAGACGGGGTCGGGAAGCCCGGCGACGCAGACCTCCCTGACTTCGGGCGAGAGCTCCAATATGCAGCTCTCTATCTCGGACGGAAAAACGTTCTCCCCGCCGGTGATTATCATCGAGTTCTTTCTATCCGTCAGGAAAAGATAGCCGTTTTCTCCGATGTAGCCTATGTCTCCGGAGTGATACCAGCCGTTGACTATTACCTTTTCCGTCAGCTCCGGCATGCTCAGGTAGCCCTGCATAAGGGTCTCCGCCTTTATGACGATCTCCCCTATGTGTCCGGCGGGCAGCTCGGCGCCGTTGTCGCCGAGTATCTTTACGCAGGCTCCGGCCATCGGCCGTCCGACCGAGCCCAGGCATTCAGGCCTGTCGTGGTCCTCCGGCAAAAGCGCCGTTATCGTGCCGTAGGTCTCGGTCATGCCGTAGCCCTGATGGAATCTGCAGTTGAATATCCTGCGGCAGCGCTCTATCAGCGAGGCGTTCATCGGAGAGGCTCCGTAGGAAATGGTGCGCAGCGTCGAGTTCGTTATGCCGTTGTCCTCGGCGCAGCTCACCATGCGCTCAATGACCGTAGGCACCATGGCGGTACGGGTGACGCGCTCCTCCTCCAGTACGCTGAGAATCTTCCTGTAGTCCTTGAGGTACTCCAGCGGGCAGAGAATGAGCGTGCCTCCCACGCAGAACGTCGTTATGACGGAAAGGCTTATGGAGTGGCATATGGGCGAAACGCACATGAACCGCTCCTCATGGCTCCAGCGCGCGCAGACCGCCGTGTTGTATATCTGAATCAGCAGCGCCCTGTTGGATATGAGCACTCCCTTCGCACGGCCGGTGGTGCCGCTGGTGAAGAGAATCATGCCCGTGTCGTCTTCCTTCGTCTCGGCAAACTCGAGCTCAGCGCTCCCTCCGCGCCTGAACTCGTCGTAGCTGCTCGGTATTTCCGGGTCGTCGCAGACGCTTATTACGCGGACAGCGTCTTTCTGATTCGCATCCGTCAGCGCAGCGGCCTTCGAGATATCCGTGTTCGAGATGAACAGCAGCTTCGGCTCAGTCTCCCTCGCCATCGTACACAGGGCGTCCGAGGACAGCCGCCAGTTTATGAGGCAGGGCACCGCGCCTATCATCGAGCAGCCAAACATTATCTCCAGGTACTCTATGCAGTTCCTTGCGGCAATGCAGACGCGGTCGCCCTTTCCGACCCCCGCATTCCTCATCGCGGAGCCGCAGGCACAGGTGCGGATATAAAATTCTCTGTATGTAAGGCGCTTTTTCCTGTGTATTACAGCAGTTTTGTCCGGAAAAAGCCTGGCAGAATTTATAATAAGGTCTTTCAGGTTCATGATAGCCTCTTTAAATACGCTCTATAGCCAGGCGGCGTTGGAGCCGCGCTTACTGGATGCCGGCCTCCTGATTGATGAGGCCCCTGGCGACGGAATGCACCATAATCTCCTCAGTTCCGGCGTAAATGCGGGCGCCGCGCTGGTCTCTCCACAGCCGCGCGATGCGCGTGTCGTTCGTGTAGCCGATGCCGCCCAGGACCTGAATGGCGTCGTCGAGGACCTCAAAAGCGGCCTGTCCCGTATACCGCTTGAGCATCGAGGCGTCAAGCATGATGGACTCGCCCACGGATTTCTTCCAGGCGGTGCGCATCAGCATGTTGTACATGTTGTCGCACTTAATCTTCATGTCAACCAGCTTCTGCTGGATAATCTGGAAGCTGCCTATGGTCTTTCCGAACTGGATGCGCTGGGAAGCGTAGACCGCCGCGTCGTGGTAAGCCGCCCTTGCGTAGCCGACGTTGGACACGCAGGTCAGCAGGCGCTCAGTCTCGAAGTTCTTGAGCAGCTGGTAGAAGCCCTTGCCCTTTTCACCGACCAGCGCGGTCTCCGGGACCTCGACATTGTCGAGATAGACCTCACAGGTGGGCATGCAGTGGCAGCCAATCTTGTCCAGGACGTGTATCGTGACGCCCGGGGTCAGATTTCCGTCGGCGTCCCTGAGCGGAATGAGATACCAGCTCATGTCCTTCTTGGGCTTGTCGAGCACCTCGTACTCGCGCGCCACGCACATCATGTATCTGGACACGGTGGCGTAGGTGTTGAAGGTCTTGTGGCCGGTGATGTACACCTTGCCGTCGCGGTGCTCGGCGCGGGTGGCCATGGCGGAGTTGTCGGAGCCGGCCTGGGGCTCGGTGAAGCCCATAGTATACGCCTTGCGGCCCTGCATGACTTCCTCTATAATGAGCTCCTGCTGCTCCTTGGTGCCGTAGGCCAGGATGTTGTCCAGCTCCAGGGCGCCGCCCGGCAGAGTGAGCGCCGGCCAGCCGTACTCATAGAACTTCAGCTTCATCAGCACGGAGGACACGAGGTCCAGTCCCGCCCCGCCGTATTCCTCCGGGCAGTCAAGCAGGTTGAAGCCCTCTTCGCAGAAAGCGCGGCAGGCCTCTTCCGGGTACTTTCTCTCGCGGTCGCACTCTTTGAAGTAGTCGTCGTAGTTACCGCGCTTCATGAACTCCTCTACCTGCTCAATAAGCAGCTCCTGCTCCTCGGTAAGGGAAAAATCAAACACAGCCAAACATCTCCTTTTATTGTGATAGTCCCGCCTCCAGGCCCGCTGTTGCGCAGCTTTGAAGGGCTTAAATCGACTGTCTTTCACAGATTGATATAATAATATCAATTAGGCACCGACTTTGTTAGACACTTAGCAGACAAATTTCTATGAATATTTTCTGTTTTTTTGTCTTGTTGGGACTATCATTTTACGGTCAATGTGTTATAATTATTTCAAATCTGATTCTTGCTGTGTGGTCATAGTGTACACGCTCCGGGCGGGACGCGATGGCCGCGACGGAGGCTGCTATGCTCTTTAACATGGAAATGATAGCTTACTTTCTCTCCGAGTTCGAAACGAAGGCAGAACTTGGCGAGGATGAGCTGCAGATAAGTTCCTTTACGGTCGGAAACAGCGGGGATGCTCCGTCCATATTGAAGCTTTTCAGCGAGGGCGGAAATGTAATCTGCGAAAACGCCGCGAACCGCATAACCGTATTCAACGCGGGCATAGAGGACGTGATAAACGCCGTCGTCCGGCACATGGACTTCTACAACAACTGGGAGCGGCGGGCTCTCAACGCCGTCGCCACAAGGAAGCAGCTCTCCGAGTATCTGTCGCTTGTCAGCGAGCTCTTCCCCGGATATACGGTAAAATTCCTGGACGCGCTGGGGAGGATATACTATTCCACGGACAAGACCGAGGTCCTTCCCAAGCCCATGGACCCCATCTACATGACGCTGATACGCAACATCCCCGCCTGTCACAGGATATCGCTCGGCATACACGGCATCACCAGCTTCTGGTCGTCCTATTTTCAGAGGCAGTATCTGTTCGGCAACTTTATTTTTCCCGACAGCTCGTTCGTCGTCTTCTCCATCTTTCCGACGGAGAGCAGCGCCGAGCCCATCGGGGACATTCAGATGCATCTCGGCCGATTTGCCCAGAGCATTTTCCAGAGCGCGAACGTCTCCGGGCTGGAGCAGCCCGGCCTGATGATGAACCGCAACTTCATAATGCGCCTTCTGGACCACCAGGAGATATCCATGCAGGACTTTCACGACCTGGAGCAGGTGCTGGGCTGGGCGGTCTCCGACGGGGCCTACTTTGTGCTCATCGAAAACCACCCCAAGGACAGCTTCGCCGCCAAGGCCCTGCCCTACACCCTCTCCACCCGCCTGCCCTTCTCCTTCTCGTTCAACTATAACGACGCCATAGTCTGCCTCATTGCCGACTGCGATTTCAAGTTCGGCTGCAAAATCCTGAACGACCTTCTCGCGCCCATAGGCTTCAATGGCGGGGTCTCTCTGCCCTTCACCTCCTGGGACGGGATACCCGACGCCTACCTCCAGGCCAAGATAGCCCTTTCGCACAAGTCCGGCTCCGAATCCTGCCTGCACATGTGCGGCGACTACCTCTGGGATTACTACATCGAGCGCTTCCATTCGGGCGGCTGTGAGAGGCTTCTCCACCCGTCGATAAGCGCGCTGCTCGAAAGCGGCGGCGGCGGGCAGCAGCTGCTGGACACGCTTTATTGCTACCTGAAGCACAACTGCAGCCTTGCGGCCGCGGCCGCGGAGCTGGATATACACATAAACACCCTGAAGTACCGGATGAACAAGATTCGGGACATCATACATCTGGAGCCGCTCGACTACGAAAGCCGCATGGCCTTCCTGGTCTCCTACGATATCCTGCGCCGGCAGAACGCCCCGCAGGACTGAGCGCAAAATGAAAAGGCCGGCCGCCTGCGCAATGCAGGCGGCCGGCCTTTTGTCTGTTCTTTTGGCTTTTCTACTTCAGCTGCGCGTCCTCTCCGTCGTGGAGGGGCGGGAACTTCCTGCCGTTTATCATTTCGAGTATCTTAAACGATATGAGCAGCCGGAGTCTCACGTCCGGGTCGTCCAGGTCCACGCCGAGTATGTCGGAAATCTTGCCCATCCTGTATATGACGCTGTTTCTGTGCATGTGCAGCAGACGCGCCGTCTCGGACAGGTTTCTCTCGGACAGCAGATAGCTGCGCAGCAGGTTGAGGTTGTTGAAGCTGCCCTCGTCCTTGTTCTCCAGAAGGCGGAGCTTCTGAACGAACATGTCCTCAATGCGGAATTTTTCCGAATAGCTGTCTATCATATCGTATATATAGTATTCGGAGTAGAAGTACAGCTTTTCCCCGCTGTCCATGAGCCGGCCGAATTTCGCCGCCGAGCAGGCCTGCCTGTACGCGACGTCCAGCTTGAACAGGTTGTCCACCTCCGGCGAGAAGCCGATATGGCCGTTGCAGACGGAGAGAATGCCCTCCAGCTTGTCGGAGGTCTCGTCCATGCTTCTGAGCACCTTTGCGTGCGGCAGGCTTCCCTTCATGAGAAGCAGCACCGAGTCGTGATAGCGCATAATCCTGTAGATGGATTTCCCCAGAATGGACCGGACTCGCCAGAGGACGAAGTCCGCCTGGTCCCTGGAATACGCTTCCCACTGAATCACCCCAACCCTGTACGGCTCGTTCACGGGAAGCTGCAGCTGCCGCGCTCTGTCGGCCAGGTACTCCTTATCGTCGTTCGTGCGGAGCAGTATGTCGTCCATAAACAGCTCCAGCGCCGAAGGCATCTGCTTGTCCGGCTTGAGGCGCCTCGTTATGTACTGCTGGACAAGGCCCGCATAGCAGCGGAAAATATCCAGCTGTCCCGGTGTCGGTTCGCTTGCCACATAGTATACCGCCAGGAACGCGGCCTGCTTCATGGCCGGCGGAAAGGCCACGAGCATGAACGGGCAGCCCATATAGGTCGGCGGGTTGACCAGCATGCCGTCTTTATAATCGTCCCTGTGCAGAGGGTAGCCCATGCGGGACATTATGTCCGACTCCTCCCAGGTCAGATATCCCCTCTGAAGCAGCCCGTTCACCTTCTCATTGCGGTCGGTGCTCTCCAGGCTTCTGGCCACCACGTTGAATGATACGCTCAGCAGCACGATGGGGTTTTCCCCAAATATGTCCGCGCCGGCCTCTATCAGGCTCTGTACGGAGTCGCCCGCGGCTATGCAGGTCCTGACCTTGTTCTCCCAGCCGTTGAGCCTTTCTATGTTCTCAAAAAGCTCGTTCGCGACCTGAAAAAAGTCCTCGCTCTCCGGAAACAGGAGCAGGCTCACGCTGTGTTTTTCAGTGAATTCCTTCGCAAAAGCCTCGTCTCCCCGGCACACGGCGCATATGCCGTCCATCTCGGGGCAGGCCGCTTTTTGCAGCTGCCCGGCCGTCGAAATGTAGAGGACATCTGTGGTAAAAGTGTGGCTGCATCCGGTTACAAACTCCACTTTTTCGAAGGTCCGCTCGGCTTCCCCGGGCGTGTACTCAACTATGTTGTGCGGCTCCAAAATATCACAAACAATCGATTTTGTAATTTTCACAGCGGATTCCTCACAAAATAATTATAAATTTTCCTTGTAGATATTTTAACCACAGATTCGAAAAATTTCAACCCGATTTTTTAGATTTTTTGATGTTTAATTATTCAGACCCTCATGTTAATATTTAAGCAATTTCGAAGGTTCGCATTCCGCAAGGCGTCTGGCCAGCGCGCGGTGAGCGCCTTGGAAAATGTAGAAAAGAGAAAGAGGGAATTAACTAATGCTGAGTATCATCGGAATCATCGTTGGCCTCGCAGCCTTTATCTGGCTCGCATTCAGGGGGTACAACACGATTTTCGTCGCGATTATCAGTGCGATAATTGTGGCGCTCTGCGGCGGCCTTAACCCGTTCACCGCTCTCACCGATTCGTTCATGACGAGCGCGTCCGGCTTCCTCAAAGGCTACCTCGTGCTTTTCCTGTTCAGCGGACTGTTCGCGAAGGTCATGGGCGACTCCGCCGCCGCGGCTTCCATAGCGGTAAAGGTTGCCCGCATTGCCAGAAAGGCCAAGAATCCTCTGACCGCCAAGTTCCTGGCCGTCGCCAGCATCCCCTGCATCCAGATCATCCTGACCTACGGCGGCGTCAACGTCTTCGTTACCGTCTTCATCATGGTTGCTCTGGCCCGCGCGCTGTTCAAGGACCTCGACATCCCCTGGTGGCTGTACACCTGCTCCTCTCTCGGCTCCTCCACGCTGACGATTGGCATGCTGCCCGGCTCTCCCCAGTTCCAGAACATAATCCCGACTGAGTACCTGGGCACCACTCCGATGGCGGCTCCCGGCCTCGGCATCTTCTGCGCCATTCTGGCCCTCATCCTCGGCATGACCTACATCTTCATCCAGGTCAGGCGCGCCCACAACCGCGGCGAAGGCTTCATGCCCACCGGCGCTGAGATAAGCAAGGAAACCCTCGTCGAGCCCACCGTTGAGAATGAGAAGCCCATCTGGGCCTGCCTCATCCCCATGATCGTCGTCATCGTTCTGCTCAACGTTGTCAAGCTGGACGCCGAAATCGCCCTCTGCGGCGGCATCGTTGTCGGCTACGTGCTCTTCTCCATCCTTGAGAAGAAGCTCATGAACATCAAGTCTCTCCTCGCCGGCGCCATCCCCATGGCCATCATGCCCCTGGTCACCGTCTGCTGCGCTTCCGGCTTCGGCGGCGTCGTCGGCGCTGTCCCCGGCTTCCAGAACATAGTTCAGAGCCTCATGCACCTCGGCGTCAACGCCTTCACGATTGTCATCATCTGCAACGTCTGCTCCGCCATCTGCGGCTCCGCCTCCTCCGGCGAGAACATCGCGTTCCAGAACTTCGGCGAGCTGTTCCAGGCCACCGGCATCCCGGCCGAGTACCTGCACAGGCTGGTAACCATCTCCTCCATCGGCCTCGACGACCTGCCCCACAGCTCCGGCGTCATCACCTCCCTTTCCACCACGAAGCTTACCCACAGGCAGGCTTACGTCAACATTTTCTTCCTGTCCATTGTCAACACCACAATAGTGTCGCTCGTCGCGGCAACTCTAATAAGTCTGGGAATCTACTTCTGATTTTCAGACAAGGCGTACTATCCCGCGAAGGGACGCCAGCTATTCAGAGCCCTGTTCGTTTCACGCGGACAGGGCTCTTTACAGAATATCCGAACTCAAGGAAGGAGATAACTCATGCTCAAGACCAGATTGACCGAACTCGTAGGCATCAAATACCCCATCATCCAGGCGGGTATGGGCCCGTTCCCCGTGACCAGTCTCTGCATCGCGGCCGCCAACGCCGGCTGCCTCGGCCTGTGCAGCACCTTTGGCACCACCTCCCGCAAGTCCAACCCCGTCGTTTTCGAGGACTTCTGCAAGCAGGCGCACGC
The DNA here is from genome assembly GCA_944387825.1 of uncultured Oscillospiraceae bacterium. Taxonomy (GTDB): domain Bacteria; phylum Bacillota; class Clostridia; order Oscillospirales; family Oscillospiraceae; genus Scatomorpha. The sequence goes on from CALXGL010000192.1 coordinate 10,220, forward strand.
GGAGCTTGACGACGACGACGTCACTATCTTCAAGAAGATGTTCACCCGCATCTACAACGAGACCAATGAGGGGACCGTTTTCGGCGCCAACGTCATGGTCTCCGCCGAGGTTAAGGAGAACGCCATGAACGTTATGAAGGCCATCAAAGAGGTCCGTCAGGACCCGGCCGTCGCCGAACGCTTCAAGGTCCTCGTCACAACCGCCGGCGACCCCGTGCCCTGGGCCGGCTTCGTCAAGGAGCAGGGCATGATTTGGATGCACGTCTTCCCCGGCGTGCGCACCGCCGCCCGCTGCAAGAAGGCCGGCGTGCAGGTGCTCATAGCCTCCGGCCACGAGGGCGGCTTCCACACCGCCTGGCAGCCAGTACACAGCATGACGCTGCTGCCGGATATCGTCGAGAAGTTCTCCGATGAAAACACCCTCGTCTGCGGCACCGGCGGGTACTGCGACGCGAAGAGCCTCGCCGCGGCGCTCGCCATGGGCGCGGACGGCGTCCAGATGGGCACCCGCTTCCTCGCCACCGAGGAGAGCGACTTCTGTGATTTGTGGAAGAAGCTGGTCCTCGACTGCGGCGACGGCGGCACCCTGATTGCCCGCGGCTTTGTCGGCCCCGCCCGCTGGCTGCGCACTCCCGCCGCCCAGCAGCACGCATACAACACCGCCAAGGACGCGCCCGGCTCCTACGTCGGCGTGCCGGACGACTTCTCCAAGATACCCATGGATCTGCTCGTGGCCGAGCGCCACGGCGTCGCGGCCACCTATAACGGCGACGCGGAGCGCGCCATGGCCGGCGCCGGCGAATGCGCCCAGCGCATAACCGATCTTCCCCCCTGCGCGGACATGGTGCAGAAGATAGCCGCCGAGACCGAAGAGATTATTTGCGGCCTCAAGAGCAAATACGTTGTTTGAAGCAAATATCGAAGCTATTTTCCCGTTCACGGGCGGCTGTTTCAAAGCAGCCGCCCTTTTTTCATGCGAAGCCGCGGCCGCGCGGAAACGCCGCCGGAGCATTGGGTTTCATGCGAAGTGTGTTAGGATTATTTTGACAACGCTTTGAGGCGGTGATGCTGAATGTCATATGGAAACTGGCAGGAGATGTTCGAGCCGAGGATTTTGCAGCGCGGCTATGATTACTATAAGGGCGGCACGCAGCTCCGCGAGGAGCTTCTGGCCTCGGAGGGCCTGTACGGGCGCCTGCTTGAATATGTGATTTCACAAAATAATTTCCCGGCCCCGGACCGCTGGGAGGCAGCGCAGCTGCCGCTTTTTCCTAAGGAGCTTCGGGACGCCTATACGTCTCTGCTTGACAAAATGATGCGCGTATCCTGCGACCGGCAGGCTTGTGCCCACACCATCGCACGTTTGAGGCATCTGGGCAAATACCCCGGCCAGGCCGACGCCGAATTAACCGAGCGCTGGAAAAACGAATACCCGCGGCGGACAGCCATGCTCGACGAGCTGAAAAAAGCCGGCTATTGACGCCCCCATGCAGCCTCCGCGCATTATCCGGACAGTAGCAAACGGCGCAGAGCTGTAGGTAAAGTAAGGCAGCCATTTTCTTGATGCGGAGAAATCATCTCTCAAAAACATCTATTTTCAATTGTGAGGGATAAGTTTTATGAGTATAGTTTACTGTGCGAAATCCGCCGACGAGTCTGACGGCAGGATCACGAATCAGGAGCACATGACTGCTGCCGCGCAACTCGCGCAGCGCTTTGGAGCTGAGGTTAGCATGCCGAAGCGTGCCCGCGTGGCCGGACTTCTGCACGATTTCGGTAAATGCAGCGAGGCGTTTCAAAATGTTCTGAATGGGACGGCTGCAAATATCGACCACGCAATCTGTGCCGCGGTATTTCTGTACTGCTCCGGGATAACGCATAAATTCCCGGACTATAGGCCGGTAGCAGCTGCGGTCGCGGCGCACCATAGCTCATTGCGAGATTTCAAAGACATGGAGCCTGAGCTGAAAGATATATTCTTGGGAAAAGGCACTGGTTTCTGCCGCGGCGGAAAAAAGCGGCTCTGATTGGCAAGGACGAATATTTGGAAGCTTATCAGGCGTTCCTGCGCGATTACAGGGATTTTAAGTTTCCAAGGCTAGAGCAATTTATGGATCAACCCGGCAGTGAGAAAATGCTGCGTGAACGCATGCTCTTTTTCTGCCTGGTGGACGCGGATTACACAGCGTCCTCGGGCCGTACCGCGAGCGCAAGCAAGGCCCTTGAGCCGAAGCAATTGCTCGGCAAGTTGTATGCGCATATGCGGGAATTACGGGAAAAGTCCGAATCAGGCAGGGCTTTAAATACCATACGTGATGAAGTATTCCGGCGCTGCGGAGACTCCGGCGAAATGGCTCCGGGGCTCTTTACGCTGACCGCTCCAACCGGCGTCGGAAAGACTATGGCGCTTTTGCACTTTGCCCTGCGGCACTGCGCCGCACACGGCAAACGGCGGATAATTCTGGTGCTTCCCTTCTTGACGCTCACGGAGCAGAGCCAGCGGGAATACGGAAAGCTCATAGATAACATCCTATCCGACCACAGCCAGAGCCGGCTTAGCTAGGAGGAATGCGAATTGGTGCGCCGCTGGGATTCGCCTTTCATCATCACGACCTCGGCGCGCTTCTTTGAAAGCCTGTTTTCGGCGCACCCGAAGGATTGCCGAAAGCTGCATAACATCGCGCAAAGCGTGATCCTGTTCGACGAGGCCCAGAGCCTCTCCGCTAATCTCGCCACGGCCACAATGCGCGCCGTCCGGGCGCTCTGCGGCGACTACGGTTGCAGCATAGTATTTTCCACAGCCACACAGCCGGACTTTTCCGCCTTGCCGGATCTGGATAATTGGCAGCCCAGGGAGATACTTTCCTGCGGCGAAAGGTATTACTCCGCGCTCAAACGCACTCGGGTGCGCTGGCCGCTGGAGCGGCCGACGGCGCTCGAAGATATTGCTGATAAAATGGCGCAGAAAGACAGCGTACGCGCCATTGTCAATCTTCGCCGCCACGCGGTACGGCTGTTTGAGGCGCTCAAAGCTGCCTGCCCGAACAATGCGCGGAACAGTCTGTTTTTCCTGACCACGGATCTCTGCCCCAAGCCCAGGAGCGAGATCATTGATACCATAAAAGACGACTCTTCAAAGGCCTCGCCTGCCGCGTCGTGGCAACTCAGTGCATCGAGGCCGGCGTGGATTTGGATTTTGCGGCCATGTACCGCGCCCTCGCGCCTCTGGAGGCCATCATTTAGGCGGCAGGACGCTGCAACCGCAACGGCTCCATTCCCGGCGGCGGACTTGTAACGGTTTTCATCCCTGAAGATACGCACGAGATCTACCCTGGGGAAGCCTATCGGAACGCAGCCATGGAGGTTAAAAATATGTGTGTTTCCGGCGAGCTGGACATACATGACCCGGAGAGCATCACTGAGTATTACCGCAGGCTTTTTGGCAAGGCGAAGGGCAAGGAAGCTCTGGCCAAGGCCATAAGCTCCGAGGACTATGAAGCGGTCGAGCGCGAGTATAAGCTCATCAAAAAGCAGGGCGCGCAGGTGGTCGCACCCTATGATAAGGCCTTGTTTGATGAGATCCTCGGCCAAGCAAATGTGGAAGGCGTTACCCCTTCGCTCATCAAAAAAGCCGCGCCCATCACAGTGTCGAGTTTCAGTGAGGATCTGGTCAGGCAGCATTGCGAGCAGGTACCTTGCCGAAAAAGGCGCGGGAATGCACATGCAGAGAGCGACTTTTACATACTGTCCGCGGGGCACGAAAAGTACTACCTATCGGATATGGGACTGCAGCTTGCAGCCCAAGAGATAGACGACACGGTGTTTATGCCATATAATAAGACGAGACTGCACTGAACCGCCTCGCTTTATTTATTATGTCACTAACAGCTTTCATTAGCCGGGAATTGAAATAGTAAAAATAAAATTCCCGGACTGTGCAGCTATGTGCAGCCGAAAAAACGGAGGTGAATGATTTGGAAGTAATCATGGAAGTTTGGGGCGATTTTGCCTGCTTCTCCAAGCCGGAGGGCAAGGTTGAACGTTTGACATATCCCGTACCCACGCCGTCAGCGGTGCGGGGAATATTGTCAAGCGTCTATTCGAAGCCTCGGGAATTCGTGTGGCAGGTGAACCGCATTAAGGTGCTCAATCCCATTCGCTACATCAGCTTCAAGCGCAACGAGGTCAAATCCAAGATATCCAACAAGCCCATTTTCACCGACGACCGTACCCAGCGGCAGACCGTCGCGCTGCGGGATGTCCGTTACCGCTTTGCCGCCAGCATCTGTCCGCGGCCGGATTTCAACGGCACGGAGACACAGTTGTATGAGCAGGCCTTGCGGCGTATTCGGGGCGGCAAGGCCTTTGCTCAACCCACTCTCGGGCTTAAAGAATTTGTCGCCTACTTTCAGGAAGCCGATCCAAGAGGGTCAGCGCCCATACCTGTGGATATGGATTTGGGTTTGATGGTCTATGACGTCTTTGACCTGCACGACTACGAGCTGCGAAAGAAGGCTCGGCCTCGGCTTTCACTGTACCACTACGTCATGGAGCAGGGCGTGATACAGGTTCCCCCCTATGACAGCCCGGAAGTCTTGAAAGGAGATGCGGTATGCTGAGAGAGCTGTATATGACTACGCGCTCCGTGAAAACCTGATTCTGCCGCCTGGCTTCGTCAGAAAGCCCGTCCGTGCCTACATATCGCTCACGAGGGACGGTAAGTACGTCGGCGTCATAGTCAACGAAGGAGAAAAGGTTCCTTACCCCGATATCGGCAGCATGGCAAACAGTGCCGGCAAGTGCAACGTGCTCGCAGAGAAGCGCAGCATACTGGAATTTCCGGCTGTGCAAACCTGGTGGGCTCAGTTCCGGCAGCAGTTCCTTCCCTCCGGCAGCAAATCGCCCTTCCTGATAACCGGTAAGCTCACGGTGCCGACGGCCACAATGCCTCCCGTTTCAGGTCTGTCCGTTGTCGGAGGCCACGCCCGGGGAGACGCGCTTATTTGCTTCGATAAGGACGCTTTCTGCTCCTACGGCCTGAAGCAAGCCGCCAACGCGCCGGTCTCCGAGGAGGCTTTTGCAGGAGTAAAAGCTGCTCTGGACGAGCTGCTGAAGGACGCCCCGGCTTTGGCGGGCATGAAATTCGTCCACCGGTATGATAAGCCCGTTCCATCCGAGGATGACTGTATCGACACGCTCTTCCCGTCACTGCTCGAGGACGAAGATGACGAAGAAGAGGCCGAGCCAGAGTCGGAGGTAAATCGTGACCAGGCCCGCCGGCAGGCAAACGAGGTCATAAGCACCATCACAAGCGGCAAGAGCGTACACGAGCTACCGAACCTCTACTATATTCTGCTGCTCAGCGGCGTGAACGGCCGCGTCATGGTGCGCTCCTATGAGGAGGGCAATTATCAGACGCTGATTAAAAACCTGCAGCAGTGGGAAGCAGATTTAAGGCTCACCAACAGCTTTGGCACGGCCGAGCTCAAGCCTACCAAGCTGGTAGCCAGATTGATGCGCCTGCTGTCCCGGCAGGATTCCGACAATGACATTTTCAAACGCATGTCCAAGGAGCTGGCCGGACTGATTCCCGCCATTATTAACGCCATAATCAACGGTACGCAGTTCCCCGACGCTGTTGCCAGCCGGGCGCTGGCTTATATCCGCTCTCAGATGTTCAACTCCGGCGAGGCGGAACAGAGATGCAAGGTGCCCGACCCGCGTGCCTGCCAGTGGCTGAAGGCCTGGCTCTGCCGCCGGGAGAGAGAAATATATCAAAAGGAGGAGCTTAGCATGGAATACAACGAGAAGCACCCAAATCCCGCCTACCACTGCGGCGCGCTTGTCGCCGTGTACGCTGAGATCCAGAGCCGCGCCATGCCGGACGTCAACGCCAGCCTTATCGACCGCTACTATGCCTCGGCCGTGCAGACCCCGGCGCTTGTACTTGGTCAGCTGTCAAAGCTGTCGAATTATCATATCAGCAAGATAGATAACCCGTGGCTGAAGAAAGAGCTTTCCGAACTGCGCGTTCAGTCCGCCTGTGCCATCGGAGACAGCATTCCAACCGTATTGCGTCCCGAACAACAGTCCTGCTTCGCCCTGGGCTATTATCAGATGTGCGCCAAGATAAACAAAGAACGGCTCGCCCGCAAAGCAGCAGCGGAAAAAGTCTGACTTAGGGGGGCAAATCATTGCCGTCAAAAATCGCTGCGAATTCATGTACTATGTTGCCTGCACCAACGTCAGCCCAAACGGAGATCCCGACAGGGGCAACACACCGCGCATCGACCCTCAAACCATGCAGGGCTTTATAACCGACGTGGCCACCAAGCGCCGCATCCGCAACTACATACAAACCGCCTACGCCGGCGAGCCAGGCATGAACATCATCGTGCAGCAGTTCACCATGCTGAACCGCCACATTGCTGAAGCCAAGCGCGCCGCGGGCGCGGAGGACTGTGCCAAGGAGAAAGAAGCGGTGTACGCCGGGCGCAAAAAAGCATGCGAGCTGTTCTACGACGTGCGCGCCTTCGGCGCCGTCATGTCCACTGGCCCCAACGCTGGTCAGGTGCGCGGCCCGGTGCAGATTACGTTTGGCAAAAGCCTCGATCCTGTCCTGCCCATGGACATCTCCATAACGCGCATGGCGGTCGCAGATACGATAAAGGACGGCAAGGTGGAGGATTATCTAAAAAAGGAAGCTGAAACGCCTGAGGACAAGCTGCGCACCATGGGCCGCAAGCAACTGATACCCTTCGGCCTCTATGAGGTTCGCGGCTTCATCAGTGCCAACCTTGCAGCGGAAACCGGCTTTGACGACGAAGATCTCAAGGCTCTGTTCGAGGCCATACTGAATATGTATGAGCACGACCACTCCGCCAGCAAGGGCGAGATGTCCGTCGTGTCCCCGCTGATAATTTTCAAGCACGTCGGCACGGACACCGACGAAGTCCAGCGCGCCAAGCAGGCAAAGCTTGGATGCGCTCCCGCGCACAAGCTCTTTGAGCTGGTTCACGTGCGGAAGAAGGCTGACGTGGAATTTGCAAGAAGCTACCGCGACTATGACGCCGAGGTGGACATCAACCGCGTCCCCGCTGGAGTTGAAATAGGCTTTCAGAGTAATCCCTACGGCCCGGTCCGCTGGCGTTCTCTGCCCGAAGGTGAGGATTGGTTCCGCCTTGGATGAGCGAGAATACCTGCCTCTCTCCTGGCTGTCGCAGGTTGATTACTGCCCGCGGCGGGCGGCGCTGCTGCTCAATGAACGCGTATGGGTGGAAAACGCCGACACCGCCAAGGGCAGGGCTGAGCACAGCCGGGTTCACGACGCGCGCGTGGAA